>JASGCL010000001.1 GCA_030054115.1 Hydrotalea sp. | reverse complement strand
CGTTACAGGTTGCCGAAAATATAAAAAAATTAGGGTTGTAAAATTGCGGCGCGGGGTTTTGTGAATCATAATGACAGGTTTCAAAAATTATGATAGGGCAAGATATAATAAATAAAAATTAGGGGATGGGTGGCTGAGTGGTTAAAAGCACCGGTCTTGAAAACCGGCAAAGGCGAAAGTCTTTCGTGAGTTCGAATCTCACCCCATCCGCCAATATGATTTACCAAAAAATCATTCCATGATTTGTTGGTCGCCGCATTGCTTTATATTTTTTGCGCGAGCAAAGCCCGCGCAAATTTCAGGCGTGGGCGGCTTCACTTGCGACTATAAACCATCAAAAAATCCTTGACGGATGAGACATCATTCATTGGACAAATTTTTTGAAATGGCTTATTTGTAGTCAATAATGACGCGAAAATAACCCAAAAATAATTACATGAGCAAAGCCGCAAAAACCAAACCCTCCGCAAAAACGGCGACAAAAAAATCGCCAACAAAATCGTCGCCGAGGCCAACCGTGGTGCGCCTGGCCGATTATCGGCCATACCCGCTGGCGTTGGATGGCGTGCATTTGCTTTTCACGTTGGATGCCACCCGCACCCTGGTCGATTGCACGATTGATTATCACGCAAATGATGGCCGACTGCAAAAAAAAACCTGGCTCGATGGTTTGAACCTTGAATTATTATCGGTCGCGGTCGATGGTAAAATACTTGATAAAAAATCTTATGAAAAAAATGATAAAGGATTGTGGCTGTTTAACCTGCCGCCGCGCGGTAAAATAACAACCCGGGTCGCCATCAACCCGCGCGACAACCGCACCCTGGCCGGGCTTTATGTTGCCAATGATATTTTCACGACGCAGTGTGAGGCCGAGGGTTTCCGCCGCATTACATTTTACCCCGACCGCCCCGATGTGATGAGCATTTTTACGGTGGAGATTTTATCCGACCAACCGGTGTTGCTGTCGAACGGCAACCTGGTGGAATCGGGCAAGCGTGGTGCGCAGAATTATGCCAAATGGCACGACCCATTTAAAAAACCATGTTATTTGTTTGCCCTGGTGGCGGGCGATTTGGTGGATGAAACCGGTGAATTTGTAACCATGTCGGGGCGCAAGGTTACATTAAAAATCTGGTCCGAAAAACAATATGCCGGTCGCACCGGTTTCGCCCTCAGCGCGTTGCAACGCGCCATGAAATGGGACGAAACGCGTTTTGGCTTGGAATATGATTTGGATATTTTTCAAATCGTCGGCATCAGCGATTTTAATTTTGGCGCGATGGAAAATAAAAGCTTGAATATATTTAACGCCCGTTATTTGTTGTTGGATAAAAATATCAACAGCGACCGCGAGTATTTGGGGGTCGACAGCATTATCGCCCACGAATATTTTCACAATTGGTCGGGCGACCGCGTGACCTTGCGCGATTGGTTTCAATTGAGCTTGAAGGAAGGCCTGACCGTGTTCCGCGACCAAGAATATAGCATGGATAATTTTGACCGCGCGTCGGAACGATTGAAGCAGGTGCAGGGTCTACGCGGCGACCAATTTGCCGAGGATGCGTCTGGGTTGAGCCACCCGGTGCGACCGACCACCTACAAAGAAATTGATAATTTTTATACCGGAACCGTTTATGAAAAAGGCGCGGAGGTCATCCGCATGCTTCACCTGATATTGGGCGAAGAAAAATTTCAACGCGGCATCAAACATTATATCAAACAGAACGATGGCCGCGCCGCCACCATCGAGGATTTTATCGAAAGTTTTGAAGCCGCCAACGACATGACGCTTGATTGGTTCATGCCGTGGTATAGCACCAAGGGCACGCCGATGGTCGCGGTGGCGCAACGCCACGCCGGCAAGGATTTGATTTTGGATTTCAGCCAAAGCAATAACAAGGCAAAAAACACCCTGCCGATACCTTTGAAAATTGCGCTGTTTGATAAAAATGGCGCGGCGATAAAATTAATCAGCCAGCATAAACATTGGCATGCCGACACCGCGGTTTTTTTGTTGCAGGCAAAAAAAGATAAATTGGTGTTTAGCGATGTGCCGGCCGGTGCGGTGGTGTCGCTCAACCGTGGTTTTTCCGCGCCGATTAACCTTGATTTTGCGCAATCGGCCGCCGACTTGGCGGTGTTGTTGCGCCACGACGATGATGGGTTTAATCGCTGGGAGGCCGGCCAAGTCTTGGCGACCCGCGCTATCCTGGCCGATTATTACCAACAAAACAGCGACGAATTTTCATCCTACCGCGATGGGTTTGCCCAATTACTGACCGACCAACATACCGCGCCGTTGAGTCTGGCCGAAAATTTTTCCCTGCCGGCGTTGGATGAATTGTTGTTGGCGGTGGCCAATCAAAATAAAAAAACCGGTGCCGACCCGATAAAATTATTGCAAGCGGTGCGCCGCGTGCGCGGCCAATTGGCCAGCGACCAGGAAGAAAAAATTCACGCCCGTTATGACGCGACAAAAAATGTCGGTGCGGTTGACGGGCGTAACCTTGTCCCCGATGATATCGGCGGTCGCGCCATCAACAACGCGATGTTGCAATTTATCGTGAATAGTTTACAAAATAATAAATCAGGCGATAAAAAAAATGTCGCGCGGGTTAAAGAAATTTTAAGCAACCATTATTTTAAGAATGATAATATCACCTTGAAGAAGGCCGCCCTAAGCCTTATCAATCGTTTTAGCGAATTGACGGGCGATGAAGAATTGCGCGACGCGATGCTGAGCGATTATTTTGATAAAATAAAAAAAGACGAATTGTTGTTTGGCGATTATATACGCTTGCTGTCGGGTTATGATGCGCCGCACACCTTGGGCGTGATAGAACAAATTGTCGCCACAAAAAAAATATTTAACCCCAGCGGCACCGAATCGATTGATTTTAGATTGGACAAACCCAACGAACTTTACCCCTTGCTTGGTGGGTTGGCCGGCAACATACCACAATTTTTTAGGGCAGATGGTAAGGGCTATGAGGTTTTTCTCGCGGTGGTTAAAATGGTCGATGGCATTAACCACCACACGGCGGCGCGGTTGGTGAATATGTTTAATAGCCTGCCGCAACTCAGTGCGCCATACAAATCGACCATGAAAAAACACCTGCAGAAATTATTAAAACAAAAAATTTCGGTGCAATTGACGGAGATGGTGGAACGAACCTTGCAAGGTTGAACCAGATGAAAAAAACAACCAATTTGGCAGAAAAAAAAATTCTGCTGTTGTTTGACAAAAATCGGGGGCATCAACAACAATTAATTGCGCTGGTCGAGGCGCTGGGCACCATGATGCCGGTAAAATACGAAATGGTGCGGCCGCAATATAATTGGTGGGCCAAGGTGCCGGCGTTGTCGGCCAGGCCGTGGTTTTCGGGGATGAAGGATTTTTCAACAACGTTGGATAGGGTCGATGCGGTTTTTTCGGCCGGGCATATCACGGCGCGGCCGGCGTTGTTTTTAAAAACACGTTTGGCCGCCGCCGTCGCGGTGCATTTGTTGTCGCCGAACGGCGGTGGTCGTTTTTTTGATTTGCTGGTGCGGCCATTGCATGAATGCAAAAAAAGCCTGTCCAGCAATATGATGGTGATGACAGGCGGCCTGTCGGCGTGGGATAAAAAAAACCTGCAGGCAATAAACCCGGCGGCGCGCGCCACGGCGAAAAAAAGAATTCCAACCTATAGCGATAAAAAAACCACGGTGAGTATTTTGCTCGGCGGTAATTCGCGGTTGCAGGTTTTTAAAAAAAGCACGGCAAGAAATTTATTGGCCGAAATAAAAAAATTGGCCGACCGGCATTTTGTGCTTATCACGCCGTCGGCGCGGACGCCAAGTTTTGTCCAATTATTATTACAAAAAGAATTATCTTACCATGGTAATGTTTGGTTGGACGATGGCCGCGACCATAATGTTTATGGCATGATATTGTCCTTAAGCGATGTCGTCGTGGTGACCAACGATTCGGTAAATATGATGACCGAGGGGTTATTGACCGGCAAACAAACATTATTGTGGCCAATGCCGCTTCGCAATTTTTTATCATTGTCGTGGCAGTTAAAAAAATTGTTGCGGCATTTACAATTTATTAAATCGCTGAAGAAAAACTTCGCGGTCGAAAATTATAACGCGGCGGCGGTTGATAAAAAAATACCGGTTGCGCAATCGCCGATTGTTAATAGCGAAGCCGTGGCGCGCGAGGTTAAGAAAAGATTTTTGCCTAATAACCGCGCGGCGCGTAAAGGATAGCGCGCCCCAGGTGATTGAATTGGCGCATCGTGCTGTTGCTAATCATGACGCACGAAAACATATCGACATCATCGATTGAAAAATTCTTAAGATCGCGGACAATGATGTCTTCGCTCGGCCGATAAAGATTTTTGCCGATTACAACCGCGGTGTCAGGTGGTAAAAATTCACGGGCGAGGGTTATAACCTCGGCCAATAAATCAACCCGCGTTTTGCTTTTTGGGTTGTAAAGAAAGATGGGGAAGTCGCCCTGCAACGCGCCGCGCAATCGTTGTAATATTTTTGCGCGCGGTGTCATTAAATCGGAAAGCGATATCACGGCAAAATCATTACCGGCCGGCGCACCAAGTTTCGCCGCCAAGGCTTGGAACGCGCTGACCCCCGGCACCACGGTTATCGGCAAGCTGGATAATTTTTTGTGTGGCAAGGCTTTATCCGCAACCTGTTTTTTTCGCGTCTCCAACAATTGCCACACCAGGGTGGCAAGGGCGTAGATGCCGGCATCACCCGAGGCAAGCAAGACAACTTTTTTTCCGGTGAGGGCGAGGTCAAGGGCAAGGGCGGCGCGTTCTTCCTCCCGCCCTAAATCTCGCTGGTGCAAATTTTTGCCAGCGGTCAGGTCATCCACCAGGTCAAGGTAAAGCTGATAACCAACAATATCATCAGCCGCCAAAATATAGTGGCTGGCCAGCGGCGCGCGCAAATGTTTGTCGCCCGGGCCGATGCCGACCACCGCCAAATGGCCAAGCGTTAAACCGCATGAGGTAAAATCATGGTCGGGAAGTATTTCGCTGATGGCGATGGTCACGCCGTCGCCCTTTTGCTTTTCCAGCAACAGCTTTGGTTGGGGTTTTGCCGAATGGGTTTCAGGCGATGGATAATAACCGGCGGCACGCAAGGCGGCGGCCTCCGCCACCGATGGCGTGCCGGTTTCCTTTTCAACCACCGCCGATGGGTTCGGCACCGGCACCGCCGATAATTCTTCGCTGGTAAAAAAACGTAAAGGTAGATGCAGGTTTGAGCTCAGGTTATGCAGGGCGACCTCATCCATTTTTATATCGATGCTGGCGATGGTCGCAACCGCCCGTGGGTGGGCGTTAATTTTTTGCAACGCCGTGGTCAGCAAATCCGCCACCGCCGCCACCGGCGCGCCGCGCTCCAGGCCAATGCCCACCGCCAAACGCGGTGGAATAATTTGCGGTTGGCCGTGCGACGGCATGTGCCAATCGGTGTTAATTTTTTTATTGGCCGCCAGCCACGCCGGCAAAAATTCCTTACCCGCCATAAAATAATGATGGGGAACATCGTCCTCATGTTGTGCTTCATCACCCGCATAATTCAGCGATAATTTTTTTGCCAGCAACATCCCCAAGCCTTGCCCGCCGTGATGCTCGCCGAGGAGTGGCACCAGCGTTTTGTTATCGCTGGTCAAATACAAAATCGGCGATGCGGAAAATTTATCCTTTCCATTGTTGCCAACCATGTTGCCAAGCGCGCGCATGATGATGCCGCCATTGACCAGGGCAACTATCGGCCTTGCTGGGCGTTTTGCGTCCCCCATGCCGTCCGCCATGCCCGATTGATAAAGATAGCGCAGGGTATCGATAAGCGAATGATTGATAAGCGGTGTGAAATCATCGTCCCCTTCACCATAAATTGTCACGGCAAAATTATTTTTTATCTTTTGTGCCAGGGGGAGGTGCGCGGCGCGGCCCACCAGCAAATAAAATGGTTGCGGTTGTTGCGTCATGTTGTTTGGCCGGATTTTTTATTGACGATAAGCAGTGAGAAATAGGGCGCGGTGGATTCGGGGTAATCCTGCAATGGGATAATTTTTTGCGCCGCCCCACCAAGCTCAAGGCAGAGCAACGAATCCTTTTCCAGGCCAAGAGCGCGCAAGATATTTTTTATTTTTGTCAGGCTCCGCCCCAGCTTCATAATGACGGCGCGGTCGCTGGTTGTGAGGAGGTTTTTTATTTTCTCCTCGCTACTTGTGGCGGCGATGAAGCAAAGATTATCGGTGCCGGCCGATAATCCAATGCGCGCCTCGGCCGATGCCAATTGCGGCGATGATACGCCGGGCACCACGCGGCGCGTATATTGCGCCGGCAACAGCTCCATCACATATTGAAACGAGCCGTAGAACAATGGGTCGCCCTCGCACAGCACGGCGACATCTTGCCCGCCATCAAGTTGCGCGGTGATGAGGGGGATAAGCCCGCGGTAGGCGTCAAGGTTGCTGGCGCGGCGTGGCGCCATCACCAATGGGTAATCGATGATGTGTAAATTATCGCGGCCGGTAATAAATGGTGCGATGATTTTTTTGGCACGCGATTCCTTGTCGCTGGCGCGCATCGCCACCATGACATTTATTTTTTCAATAATTTTTATCGCGCCAAGGGTGAGGTTATCCACGCCCCCCGGGCCAACCCCGACGCCGTAACAAATGCCAAGTGATTTTTTTGTCATGTTATTTTTTATCAACCACATGCAGGGTGGTTTGTTGGTTGGCGGCCATGGTGTGAAAATTATCGGAACTGGTCATTGCTTTTTTTTGTGCGATGTTGATGGTCATAACCTCCCCGCCCCAGGTTTGGTGGTGCGCATGTTGCGCCATCTGCCCCTCAACCGAATGGCTGGCCGACACCAACCGCCCACCATGGGGCAGGGCGCGCCAAACCATCGCCATCAATTCGTTATCGCTGACGCCGCCGCCGACAAAAATAATATCGGGTGCCATGCTGGCTTGGGATTTTTTTTGCCCAGACGCAAGGTAGTTACGCAGAAATTGTTGCGCGGGGATATTAAGGGCGGTGATATTATTTTGTAAACCAAACCGCGCAATATTTTTGAGGATATTATCATGGCGATTTTTTTTTGTTTCGATTGTCAAGGCGCGGCCGCCGCGCAAAGCCCATTCCACCGCCACCGACCCGGCACCGGCACCAATGTCCCACAATAATTTTTGCGGCGCGGGGCGCAGTTTGGATAAAATAATAGCGCGGGTTTCGGGTTTGGTAATTTGCCCGTCGTGGTGAAAAAAATCTATCTCGTGGCCGGCGGTTGTCATGACCTGTGGCGCGTTGGTATTTTTGTCGGCGATGGCTTCGATAGCTATGGTGTAAAAATCCATTTCAAATGGCCGCGCTGTTTTTATGGCCGAGGCCTTAAGCCGAATCGTTTTTTTATCATCGCCCCCGAGGTTGGAAAAAATGGTCAGGCGGCTGTCGCCAAAATTTCTTTCTTGTAACAATTGGGCAATCGCCAACAATTGCGGCGCGTCGCGCGCAATGACAATAATTTTTACGTGGGGGTGCAAATGCCTCACCAACTGTTCAATCGGTCGGGTCGCGGCATCGCCGTGGGTTGAAATAATTATCGCATCCTCGACCGCCCAGCCCATGGCCGCCGCCACCAAGGAAACGACGGACACCGCCGGCACGACCAACATTTCATCATAATTAAAGTGTTGGCGTAATATTTTTGCCGCGCCAAAAAAACTTGGGTCACCGGTGGCGACAAAGGCAATTTTTTTGCCCTGCGATTTCATTTTTTTTAGCCAATCTATGTTTTTGGCAAATGGCCGCATTAATGGTTTTATCGTGGATGGCGTCAGCGAGGGGATGAGACTAAGGTTACGCGCACCGCCGATAACCGTATCGGCATTGCGCAAGAAATTTTTGGCCGCCGCCGGAATGTCATAACCGGCGCGCAACCCCAATACCAGCAACCATTTTTTTTTGTCTGTCATGTTGTTACACCTCGCCGATGGATCGCTGGCTTAGCAGGGCGTTGGTGGCCGCCGCCGCCACGGCACTGCCGCCGCGCGGGCCAAGGATGGTGATGAAGGGTGGGGTGTCGCCGGTATTTTTTAACGCCTGTTTCGCCTCGGCCGCGCCGACGAAGCCAACCGGCATGGCGATAAGGCCGGCCGGTTGAGGCAGGGTGCCGTCGTGCCAGCCCTGCAACAAACCATAAAGGCAGGTTGGCGCATTACCAATCACGACCACCGCCGTGGTAAATTGGTCGCGCAACAATTCGTGCCACAGAAAAATTTGTGCGTGCGACCGCGTGATTTTTTTTTTGTCCGCAATTTTTTTTACCCGTGGGTCATCGACCAATGATATTTTTTCGTTGCGGCAATTTATTAAGCCAGTTATTAAACCATGGCTGGTCATTTGGCTGTCGCATAAAATGGTTGCGTTTTTTTCTAATGCCGTGGCAATGGTCGCCGCGGCATTTTTTTTAAAAAATAATAAATCGGCGATGGTTGGGTCGGCCACCGCATGGACGACGCGTTCCACCACCAACCGTTCCAACGGCACCGGCCATTTGGTTATATCGATGGCGGCGGCGATTCGTTTGGCCGATTGGCGATAGATTTCTGCCCCGTCGGTAAAAAAATCTTGGAACATTTTTTTATTTTTTGGGCCGCAAGGTTTTCGGCCCCAACGGGTGGTCGGCGAAGGGATAGGGATGGTGGCCATGGTCGCCGTGCGCATGACCATGCTCGTGGCCGTGATGTTCATGCTCATGATGGCCGTGCTCGTGATGACCATGTTCGTGGCCGTGATGTTCATGCTCATGATGGCCGTGGTCGTGGGGTGCAGGGGTCGCGTCCTTGCCATTTACCCCGATGCCCTCGACATGGTGGTGGTGGCTTTCTTGCTTCAGCCCAACCTCGTCCTCGAAACCCAATACCTGCTGGCGGTATTTGCATAATTGGCAATTCATCAAGCCCATGCCGTCGATAATTTCGTTGATGCGGCTGGTGATGGTATCCAGCACCCGTGGGTTATCATTGAGGTAAGGCGCCTTTAAAAATTGAATTGCTGGAAATTTTTCCTGCGCCGCGTCAACCGCTTCATAAATTCTATCGACCAAGATGCCCGAAAATAAAAAATAGGGGAAGACGACGATGCGCCGATATTGCAAGCCGGCAATTTTATCCAACGCCGGTGCCACCAAGGGGAAGGTAACGCCGGAATAGGCAACCTCGCCCCAACCGAAACCCAATCCCTCCCACAGGAAACGCATGACCTTTGATATATTCGAATTGGCGTCAGGGTCCGACGTGCCACGCCCCACCACCACCAACAAGCTATCGGCCAGGTATTTTTTCTTTTCCTCGGGTGATGAAAATTTGGGCAAGATGGCGTGAATCGATTCCGATGCCGCCTTCAACAACCGGGGGTCAATCGCCAACTCGCGGCCATAATTAATAACCATATCGGGGTGGTCTTGTTGGTATTTATTAACCACCGACGGCATATCGTTTTTGGCGTGGCCGGCGGCAAACAACAATGCCGGCACCGCCAAAATACGCTTCGCGCCGTTGGCGCGTAATACATCCAACCCATCGCGAATAATCGGCGTTGCGAATTCCAAAAAACCATATTCAACCGGCGTCGGGGCGTAGCGTTTTTTTAATTGTGCCGTCATGTTGGAAAATTCGGCAATCGCCGATGCGGAACGACTGCCATGCCCCAATATCATAATGGCGGTATCAGCGGGCAGGGGGCGCAATGGTTCGCGCGCGCCATTATGCGCGCCATCGTGGTCGGCATGGTTATCGACGTGGTTATCGACATGGCTATCGGTGGGCTGGTGGCTGGTCATGTTTTATCTTCCTATTTGCCCCGTGTGATTTTTTTTATCGAGGCAACGACGCCAGATTCGATAAAAAAATTGGGTTCTTATAAATCCAACCATAATAAAAAACCCATGACAAGGCAAGGCAAAATTGGTAGAGCGATAGTCGCCATGAAACGCGCCCTTTCATCCCCCTTAACCATGACGCCCGCAACCATTAAATTGGTCACGTCGTTATCGTCGTCCCTGGGCCAGATAAAAAAATTTTTTACGGCAAAAAATATCTTGTGGCAAGATAAGGCGATTGCCGTGGTTACCGCCTTATCCTTTTCGCTGGCGATTATGTTGAAGGAACGCGGTGTGCTGGTCGGGCTGTTGTTGGTGCCGCTGTTGTTGTTTTACCCTTACAGCGCGCGCGACAAAAAAAATATTTTGCAACAATTTTCGTCGCCGCTTTATTTGTTGCTCTATGCCCTGGTGGCGGTGTTTGGCTTTTCGTTATTTTGGGGTTTGGCGCATAACACGATAATGCCGGCGGCTGATTATCGCCAGGCAATTTTTTATCACGGCTGGTTTGTGTTGGGGCGCACATTGTTATTGGCGGCTATCGTGCCGTCATTGTTGTGGTTTTTTAAAAACAAACCGGTGGCGCGCGATGTGACGTTGGATTTGCTGATGCTGGTCGCGGTGCTGGTGATGCTGACGATTGTTGTGCTGGTCGAATTGCAACTGATAAATAATGGCGAACGGCAAGGCCTCCGTAGTAGCCAGTATTCGCAAAACGCCGCCATTTTATTTTTATTGATATTACCATTGTTGTTTAAAAAAAATGGCATGGCGTGGCTTTGCCTGCCGTTGGTGCTGTTGCTTCACCTGCGGATGACGACGATAGGTGGTGTGGTGGTTGGCTATACCGTGTCGCGCGCCTGGACCCTTGCGATGGTGATTGGCGTGGCGATTTATTTACTGATACCGCGATTGATAACCCTGTCGCGCAATCGTCGCATTATGTTGTGGGGCGCGCTGGTCATGGTTTATTTTTTATATATTGTCGGCCTGTGGCTAAGCGGCGTGATATACGACACCAGCGATCCCTATAATCATCCATTGTTGCATTTTTTAAAATCATTGGGCTTCGATGGCAATTCGATGAAGGAGCGTTTAAAATTCTGGCATTTTATAGATTATTATATTTTTCAACACCCATTTGTCGGTTACGGCATCAACATCAATCGTTACCTACTGACCTTGACCAGCGATTTCAGCACAAATATTCTTGGCGTGCCTTATCACGCCATCGCCGGTGAATGTTTTTTAATCAATGGCTTCTGCGAAGCGCTAAACCAACCGCATTATATTTGGATAGAAATTTTGCTCGATGCCGGCCTACTGGCGCCGCTATTGCTGTTTGCTTTTTTTGCCCGTGGTTGGTGGCAATTGTTGGTTCAGCACAACAATCACCCGTCGGCGCGTGCCGCCTTCACTTTTTTTACGGCCTGCGTTTTTTGTTTTATTATCACCAATTCCTTTTATGCCTTTTGGCAGATGTATATGATGGTGATGGGCATGTTGTTGTTGTTAAGCCAAACCGCGAAAAATAAAAAATCATGACGATACATTTTATTGGCGCCGGTCCGGGCGCGCCCGATTTAATCACCCTGCGCGGTGCGAAATTGATTGCCGAATGCCCGGTGTGCCTTTACGCCGGGTCGTTGGTGCCGGCCGAGGTTATCGCCACCGCCCCGCAAGGGGCATTGGTGATGGATACCGCCGCCATGGTGTTGGAAGAAATAATCGCCGTCATGCAACGGGCGCATGAGGAAAAAAAATCGGTGGCGCGGGTTCATTCGGGCGATCCGTCGCTTTATGGTGCGATTGCCGAACAAATGCGCGCCCTCGATAAATTGGGTATTGATTATGATATTTGCCCGGGGGTGCCGGCCTATGCCGCGGCGGCGGCATTGTTGCAAAAGGAATTAACCCTGGCCGATGTTTCGCAGACAATTATCCTGACCCGCACCGCGGTGCGCGCATCCAGCATGCCGGCGAACGAGGATTTAGTAACCTTGGGCAAAAGCGGTGCGACCCTGGCGATTCATTTATCGATAAACAACCTGGCCAAGGTGGTGAAGGATTTGACGCCGAATTACGGCGCGGATTGCCCGGTGGCGGTGGTTTACCGCGCCACCTGGCCCGACCAAAAAATTATCACCGGCACGTTGCAGGATATTCGCGACAAGGTAAAAAAAGAAAACATCACCCGCACCGCGCTGATTTTGGTGGGGCGGGTGTTGGGGAGCGAGGATTTTTCTGATTCGCACCTTTATCACAAAGACCACAGCCATGTGTTGCGCGAAAAAAAATGATTTTTTGGGAGATATAAGATTGCAAGCCACAACCTTGCCCGACATAAAAAAAAACCTTGCCCGCGCGATAAAAGAACATAACGGGTTGTCGCTTGATGTTTTTTTTTCGCCCTTGCTGGAATATTATTACGGCCATGAAAAGGTTTTTGGTGCGGCGGGCGATTTCATTACCAGCCCCGATGTCTCGCCGGTGTTTGGTGTTCTGCTGGCGTTGCGTATTAATGCACAAAAAACCAACGACGATTTTTGCCTGTTAGAATTGGGGGCCGGCCGTGGCACCATGATGCGCGACATGTTAAACCATGCGCCGCGCGATTTTTTGCAGGGGCTTGCGGTGACCATTATCGAACGAAGCGAATCCTTGGCCGCCGTGCAAAAAAAATACCTGCAACGCCACGCACAATATATAAATTGGCGCGAATCCTTGCGCGATGTTGAAACCGCGTCGGTTGATTTTATTGTTGCCAATGAATTTTTTGATTGTCTTCTGCCACGGCAATTCATGTTAAAAAATAAAAAATGGGTTGAACGGGTGGTAACAATCGATAATACGCATGATGCACCCGATAATTTTTGTTTTGCTTTTAAGCCTTATGATGGCGACCTTCCCGCCACCCTGACGCCGCACCAATCGGTAAAGGAAAATGTCATTTATGAATCGCACCCGGCCTATAACGATATATTAACCGCGGTGGCGCGGGTGTTGAAGCCCGGCGGGGTTATCACTATTATTGATTATGGCAACGATGGCGTCTATGATGGTGACAACATGCAAGCCCTCTATCGTCATCAACCGGTTGACCCGCTGACGCATTTGGGGGCGGCGGATATTTCGGCGTCGGTCAGTTTTCATCAAATTGAAAATGCCGCGAAGCCATTGCAATTAAAAAAAATCTATTTCGACAGCCAGGCCAATTTTTTGCAACAACTTCATGGTGATAAAATCGCGGCAAAATTAATCGCCCTGGGTTATGATAAAAATGAAATCGACCATGGTTATCAACGATTGATAAAAAAACAACAACCGACCGACATGGGGCGATTGTTTAAAATAATGGAATTGCAAAAATTGTAAAGCAAGCCAGTTGCGTCGCAATATATTTTCATGACACAGAAACATTTAGACCTTAACCCCATGACGCACTCATTGCTGGAGGTGCCGCACCTCCGCCATGGTTTTTTTGACCGTCATGGCGGTGCCAGCACCGGTGTTTACGAATCGCTGAACGGCGGTGCCGGGTCGCGTGATTTGCCCGACGCGGTTTATGAAAACCGCCAACGGGTGCAACGTTTTTTTGGCGCGCCGAAATTATTATCGCTTCACCAATATCACAGCGCGGTGGTGGTCAGGGTTGACGCGCAAAGCGGTAGCACGAAGGGCGATGGCATGGTAACCAACAAAACCGGAATCGCCCTTTGTATTTTGACCGCCGATTGCGCGCCGCTATTGTTGGTCGATAAAACAAAAAATATCATTGGCGCATGCCATGCCGGGTGGCGCGGCGCGGTTGGCGGCGTGATTAAAAACACGGTGGCCGAGATGATGGCGATGGGCGCACGGCCAGAAAATATCAACGCGGTGGTTGGCCCGCTGATTGGCCCAAAAAGCTACGAGGTCGCAAGCGACATGAAAACCGATGCCAGCCAACAACACCCATTGGCCGAACAATTTTTTACGCCGAAAGAAAATGGCAAATATCTATTTAACCTGCCCGGGTTTTGCCTGGCCGCGTTGCATGATTGCGGTGTGGTGAGCGCGGCCTGGCTGGGGGTTGATACCGCGGCCAACGACCATTATTTCAGCAACCGCCGAAACAAATTGCGCGGCCTTGATGATTACGGTCGATTGATGAGCGTTATTATGTTGCGCGAATAATTAATTTTTGGCAATTATTCTTCGGTGGGCGCGGCATCGACCAAGAAAAAATCGACCGATTTATTGCCCTGCCAATCGTTGGCGTAAAGTTCCCCCAGCAGGTGAAATTTTGCACCGCGTTTGCTGGCCGCCAAATGTTGCGCCGTTTTGTTGTTGACGGCGCGGAACATCATGGCGCGCAAACTACGCTTGGCCATGCCATCGCCCGAAAAAAATACCGACAGATGTTGCTCCTTTAACCACACCGCCTTTTCAAACACCGCGTTCTTTACCATTATCAACGGCGTGCGGTTGCCGGTGCCGAATGGTTCCAACTGCTCCATTTCGATGGCCAGGTCGGTGCTCAGGGCGGCCAGCGGCAAGGTGGCGGCAATTTTTTTGGTGCTCTGCGGCAATGTGCCATTACATTGTTTGTCGATATGGTGGGTGATAAAATCTTTCGCGGCCTGCCAATTTTTTCGGTAGCATTTAAAACCACCGGCCATTTTGTGGCCGCCGCCGGCGATTAACAAATCGGCCTGGCGCGCCGCCATAATCGCCGCGCCAATATCAATACCGGCGTAGGACCGCGCCGAGGCGGTGATGACATCGTCAGCGCGCTCCACTTGCGGCATATTTTTTTTGCCACCTGCGTCCTTGCCGTCATCATCGCCACCCATGCCGCCAACAATCGCCGGCCGGTGGTATTTGTCCTTCAAGCGGCTGGCGACAATCCCTAGCACGCCGACATGCCACGCCGGCTGTTCCACCATCAGCAGGTTTTTTTCCAGCAATGATTTATCGCCCATGATTATTGCATCGGCGTTCATGACCAATTGCTGTTCGATAATTTTTCGCTCCTCGTTATATTGGTGCAGGCTTAGGGCAATCTCGCGCGCCCGCGCCACGTCATTGGTGGTCAGCAGGGTCGCGCCAAGACCCGAAAACCCAAGCCGCCCACCGGCGTTGATGCTGGGGCAAAGGTAAAATGAAAGTTGCCCCGCGCTGAGGGTGCTGTCAATCGCCAATAGCTCGAGCAGCGCCATCAGCCCAATATTTTGTTGCGCAGACATGATGACCAGCCCTTGCTTGACGAAGGCGCGATTAAGCTGTGTCAGCGGCACGACATCGCCCACCGTGGCCAACGCCACTAGGTCGAGGTAACCCATCAAATCGGGCAGGTTTTTTTCACCAGCATCTCGCAGGTTTTTTTGCAACGCGACCAAAAACAAAAACGAAACACCGGCGGCGCATAAATAACCATAATTGTTTTTTTCATCAAACCGATTGGGATTGATAAGGCTTAAAGAATCGGGCAGGGGCGGGATAGGTTCGGACAGGTGATGGTCGATAATTATTATCTGGCATTTTTTGTCGCCAGCTTGGTTGGTGAGGGGTAGGAGCAGGTCGAGCGCGCTGGTGCCGCAATCTAAAAAAACAATCAGCTCGGCACCATCCGCCAATAGTTTTTCAATCGCTGGTTTGTTTGGGCCGTAACCATCGCGCAATCGGTCGGGTACGTGAAAAATAACGCGGCAACCAAGATGCGTCAGGTAACGGTAAAGCAAGGCGATCGACGCCGCGCCATCGACATCGTAATCACCAAACAGCGCGATGGTTTTTTTTTCTTTTATCGCCCGCGCCATGGCGGCAACCCCCGACGCCATGCCCTTTAAATCATAGGGGTCGGTCATCAGGTTTTTTATTTTTGGCTGTAAAAAATCGGTGACCGTTTCCTCGGCAATGTTATAAAAACCGGTGATGATTTCGGCCAGGGTCAGGCTGACCGCCGCTTGCTCGCTGATACTGCGAATCGCTAGCTCATCGCGCCGCGCCGCCAGCCACGCCTGGTTAGACAGGGACGACGCCACCACCGGCCGCCAATGTTGCTGGTTGGGTTGCTGTGCCACGGCCGGCGGCGATGCAACGGGTATGGTATTAATTTTTGCCGATTGATTCATCTTTAGGTATATTGCTGTAGCATTTTTTATCGCCACTATCATTGCCCGATTCTTGGATTTTTACCAGTGGCAGGGAACAATAAATCAGACTATAAAGAAAAAAATATCAAAAAATATAATGACCGACCATATTTACCTCGACCATAATGCAACCACGCCGATGCGCCCCGACGTGCGGGCGGCCGTTGTGCCATGGTTGGCGCAACCGCTCAACCCATCGTCGGTGCATTACCATGGCCAGGTGGCACAACGGATGGTTGGTGCGGCGCGCGCCACCATTAAACGGGCGACCGGTTGTAACGAGGTTATTTTTACCGCCGGCGGCACCGAGGCTAATAATTTAATGCTCCAGCTGTTGCTCAAGGATATTTCAAAAAAACACAACCAGCCATGCCAGCTTATTTATTTCATGGCCGAGCATCCCTCCATCAAAAATTTTGCTCATGCTATCGGCGAAGTCTATCACGGAAAATTGCCGGCGGCGGTTGGCCTGCCCCTAAATCGCGATGGCCAGGCCGATGTTGAGGCCTTGCGCGATGCATTAAAAAAAATGGGCGATGCGCCGAAACTCATTGCCCTGCAACTTTGCAACCACGAAACCGGTGTTCTGCAACCGATGGAAAAAATCGTCGCCCTGGCCAACCAGCATAATGGTTTTGTCGTGGCCGATGGCGTGCAATTTTTTGCGCATGGGCAATGCGATATCGGTGTTATGGGCTTGACCGCCTGCACCATGGCCGGGCACAAATTGGGCGGTGGCCATGGGGCGGCGGCGGTGATGATGATGACCCTGCCTGACCCTTCCCCATTGTTGCATGGCGGCGGGCAAGAACGTGGCTATCGCCCGGGCACGCAAAACACTATCGCCATCCACGCCATGGCATTGGCGTTGGATAGTTGCCAGCAAGAACAGGAATCTGAAAATAAAAAATACAAAATATGGCGCGATAAGCTGGAGCGCGAGGCGAAAAAAATTCGGCCAAATTTATTACTCGCCGGCGCGGGCGCGGCGCGCCTTGACCATGTTGCATTGTTGGTCGACGAAACAATTGCCGGCCAAGAATTGGTGGTGGCGATGGATAGCCTGGGGGTTTCGGTGTCGGCCGGGGCGGCCTGTTCATCGGGGCGCATGGCACCATCCGATACGTTATCAGCAATGGGCTACAACGACCAGCAGGCCAAAAACACCCTGCGTGTTTCATTCGGCCACGACAACCAAGACGACGATGTGGAAAAATTTTTGCGCGCCTATCAACAAATTATTGCTCGTTATTAAACGCATCATGGCGATTTAAGAATTGTTTGCGTTGTGAATTTTTGCTAATTGAAAGCAAGCGCCATGACCAACCAACCGATTATCGCCCCATCCCTGCTGTCGGCGGATTTTGCCAATTTGGCGGCGGAGGTAAAACGTCTCGAAACCGCCGGCACCGATTGGTTTCATTTTGACGTGATGGACGGGCATTTTGTCAAGAACATCACCTTCGGCCCACCGCTTATCAAATCGCTCCGCGCGCAATCAAAAAAGTTTTTTGATGTCCATTTGATGATAGAAAATTATCACGATTATATCGATGCCTTTGCCGCCGCGGGTAGCGACCAAATCACCGTTCATTGCGAGGCACCGGCCAAGCAAGACCTCGCCACCGCTTTTAAAAAAATAACCGCCCTGGGTAAAAAATGCGGCATCGCGGTTAAGCCCGCGACCGCGTTGTCGGTGGTTGAAAATATTCTGCCGCAACTTGACCTGTTGATTGTCATGTCGGTCGAGCCAGGATTCGGCGGGCAGGGTTTTATTCCCGAATCCTACGCCAAAATCACCGAAGCCAGCAAATTGGTGCGTGGCACAAAAACGATTGTCGAGGTTGACGGCGGGGTGAATGGCGATAATGCAAAATCCATCTGCGCCGCCTTTACCGTCGGCGGTGCGCCGCTTAACCAATTATCGTTGGTGGCCGGCAATTATATCATGGGCGATGGCCGCCATGACCAATATCAATCGCGCATTGCGACATTAAAAAACCTGTAACCAACATGACGCGTCCCAACATCATCGCCATCATCCCCGCCGCCGGCCGTGGCACAAGGTTACTGCCCTTCACCCGCTACTTCCCCAAGGAAATGATGCCGCTGGGCGACAGGCCAATCATCCATTACACGATTGAGGAAATCCAGGAGGCTGGCATCGAAAAAATTATCCTCATCACCAATCGCGAAAAACAATCGATCGCCGATTATTTATTTCACCACGCTAACCTCGGGCTTGATAAAAACAACCTGCTACTGGTTAATCAGGAGGAGCAGAAGGGCCTGGGCCACGCGGTGTTATGCGCCATGCCGCATATCGAAAAACATATCACGCAAGTTGCGGTGATTGCGCCCGACGATGTTATGGCGCGCAAAAGCAAAAACGATTCGCTGGCTATCAAACAATTATGCAACGCCAGCACCACCGACAACAATGCCATGTGGGTCGCGGTCGAAAAAATAAAACCAGCCGATAGCAAAAAATACGGCGTGTTAAACATTGTCGACAGCCAACAACAGAATGGCCAAACAATTTACCAGGCGAGCGATTTGGTTGAAAAACCATCGGCGGTCGACGCACCAAGCGATGTCGGTATTATCGCGCGTTATGTTTTGCCGCTGGCGATTTTTGCCTCCTTACAAAAAACCGCGCCCGGCGCGGGCGGCGAAATTCAGCTGACCGACGGCATGAAAAACCTTTTGCCGGCGCACAGGTTTTTTGGTGTCGAGAGCAATTTGATGCGGCTTGACACTGGCAATGTCGAGGGGTTATTTAATGCCAATTATTTTCACCGCTACCATGACCTGCCGCCCAAAAAATAAATTACAACATGACCAATAATTTTCTACCGCCACGCAATTATAGCTTGGACAAAACCATATTGCGCCAATATGATGTGCGCGGCATTGTTGGCAAGACATTGCACGCCCATTCGGCCTATTTGCTGGCGGCGTTGCTGGCGCAAACGCTTGGCGCGGATGAAAAAAAAGTCGTGGTCGGTGGCGACGGGCGGTTGTCGACGCCGGAATTAAAATCGGCCTTGGTGGCGGGGTTTGTTGATTACGGCGTCGATGTGGTCGAGCTCGACGGCGTGGTCGCCACCCCCGAATTGTATCACGCCAATTATTTGTTGCAGTCACCACTGGCGGTGCAGGTTACTGGTTCGCACAACCCGAAAGAATATAATGGTTTTAAGATGGTGAAAAACCAAAAACCATTTTGGGGCGGCGACATTGCGGCCTTTGCCGGCAAGACGCTACCGCTCAAACCCGACAAACCCGGCAAGCATGAAACGAAAAATTTACGCCCGCAATATATCGCCGATTTGTTAAAGGGCATCACCCTGCCGGATAATATCAACGTCGCGTGGGACGCGGGCAATGGCGCGCTGTGCTTGGCGTTGGAAAAAATTCTGCCGCAACTTAAGGGCAAACATCACAGCATCAACAACTTTGTCGATGGCAATTTCCCCCAGCATCACCCCGACCCGACGGTCGAAAAAAACCTGGCGCAATTGCAAGCCGTGGTGAAAAAAGAAAAATGCGATTTGGGGATTGCGTTCGACGGCGACGGCGACCGCATCGGCGTGGTGGATGAAGACGGCGTTGTCCTGTGGGGCGACCAATTGTTAATTCTTTACAGCCGATTGGTATTGCAAAAAAATAAAAACGCCATCATCATCGCCGATGTCAAGGCCAGCCAATTGTTTTTTGACGAGGTTGAAAAAATGGGCGGCCGCGCGGTGATGGCGCCGACCGGCCATTCGATTATTAAAAGCGAAATGAAAAAACAACATTCGCTGTTGGCGGGCGAAATGAGCGGCCATATTTTCTTCGCCGACCGCTGGCCCGGGTTTGACGACGCGCTTTACGCCGCCCTGCGCCTGTTAGAAATTATTGCGGTCGAGGGGATTTCGTTGAAGCAATTCCGCCTGTCATTGCCGCCGATGATAAACACGCCGGAAATTCGCATCGACGTGCGGGAGGAGGATAAAATGCCGATAGTTGAAAAACTAAAAGCCGCGCTAAAAAATGCCAAGATTGAATTCAACGATATCGACGGGTTGCGGGTGCGCAGCGGCCGCGGTTGGTGGTTGGTGCGGGCGTCGAACACGCAAAATTGTTTGGTGGCGCGCGCCGAAAGCGACAGCGCGGATAATTTAAAAAAAATGATAACCACCATCAACCAATTTTTGGCCGCCGCCGGCGCGCCAACGATAAGTGATTATTAGACCGGCGCGGTGCTTTTCGCCGCTTGCTTTTTGCATGGTAATTTTTTATCATTGCCATTCTTGAAAAAAACAAAAGGACAAAAACACCATGCAAAAAATTCACTTGACCCGGGCAGGCCACGACCGATTGAAGGAAGAGCTCAGCCATTTGAAAAAGGTCGAACGACCGGCCACGATACAGGCGATAGCCACGGCGCGCGAGCATGGCGACCTTTCTGAAAATGCCGATTATTCGGCGGCGCGGGAAAAGCAAGGTTTTATCGAGGGGCGCATCAACGAATTGGAAGACAAATTGGCGCGGGCCGAGGTCATGACCAAGCCCACCGACAACCTCGACATGGTGCAATTTGGCGCAATGGTCAAGGTCAAGGACGACAAGGGCAAGGAATTAACCTATCAATTGGTGGGGGAGTTGGAGGCCGATATTAGCCAAGGGTCGTTATCGACCGCGTCGCCAATTGGTCGCGCATTGATGGGCAAAAAAGCCGGCGACATGATTGACATCATCACCCCGGGCGGCGAAAAAACCTACCACGTCTTGGCGGTTAGTTATTAACCGCGAACGATAAAGCTATTTCGCCATTAACAAATCACGCAATAAATTTTCCCTATCGCTACGCTATTTGAGGGTAGCATTTTTTATCATTTAAATTGCGCTACTGCACCGAAATAACGCCGGGCATGGTGGCGCGGGCCGATTTTCCGGTTTTTGGGTCGGTTTTGCCGTCCAACGCGGCCTGTTGCGCCGCGGTTAATTTGCGTTCACGGGTTACGGCCGATGCCAAATAATCATTAACCTGGCTGTCGGTGCTGGGGCGGGCGTTTATAATGCTACCCAATTGTTGGCGCACCGCCGGGTCGGGTTTCAATGCGTTGGCCGCGGCCAGCAACGCAATGTCATTATCATTTAATCCTTGGCTGGCCAGGGCGGCTTGCGCGTCTTTGTTCTGGTCGTCGCTCCCCTCGCCAAACACGGTTTGTAAACCACGCGCCGATGGGTCGACATTACCTTGTCCTGCGCTCGCGACGTCGTTGCCACTATCAATCGGCATGGGCAATAATGCGTCACCCGGTGGGGTGGTAAGTGGCGGGTTGCTAATCACGGCAAATTCATCGGGCGGCGATAGGGAGAAGGCCGAAATTTTTCCGCCCTTGCTGGCGCAACCGGCCAGCAATAAACTGCCGATTAACAAACCGCCGGTCAGCATTGCGCTGGTTGGCATGGTGACGGCCAAACCCCGACGGCCTTTTTGGCCGGTCAAGTCATGGTATTTATTTTTTTTGCTGAGGTTTTTCATTTCGATGTTACCATAGCATTATTGCCAAAAAAAATCAAACACCCCCTTGGTGGTTGCGTGGCGCATGACGCAATTGGTATTGTATACGATGCACCAACAGCCATTGCCACAGGGCCAAGCCCAAGATAAAAAATTGCAAGAAAACGGCAAGCCATTTTTCGACTTCGCCATCGGCGTTGACCGACAGGCCAAACCCCAAGAATTGCAACAACATAAGGATAACCCCGAGGTTAAAAAATAAATAATTATGCTTGGTCGCCATGGCCTTGCCGTGGTTGACCATCGCGCGGCGCAGGGCAAATAATAAAATAAATATCCAAGGTATCTGAATGATAGGCAGGGCGAGCAAAAACAATAATATTTTTTGGTTGCTCAAAAATCGTTGAAAATAGGCTGGGTAATATTCACGCTCCAAACCATAAATGGCCGAACGCCACGATGCCATGTAACCACCCCACAGCAGGGTGTATATCAAGAACACCACCCCGAGCGCAAGACTATAGCCATTGATAGTGATAACCTTGTCCCACAGCGAAAATGATAATAAAACGCTTTCCATTATGGTGCGAATTATACTATAAATTGGGCAAAATCCAAGTTAGAAAAAACACGATACGATTCATGCCATTTCCCGCCACCGCCGGCTCGACCAATCAAACACCACCTGCCGTGCCGACCAAGGTTGTATTGCAATCTTGCCTGACATTTTTAAGCGATAACAAGGCCGAGGATATTATCACCATCAACGTTGAACAAAAATTCCCGCTCGCCGATTACATGGTGATTGTTACCGGCACGTCGGCGCGGCATGTTGTTTCCCTGGCGCAAAACCTCAGCGATAAAATACGCCTGGAACATGGCGTCAAAACCCTGTCCCTGACCGGCGAGGCCCAGGGCGAATGGTTACTGCTCGACCTTGGCGATATTATCATTCATCTTTTCCAACCAACGGCGCGGGAATATTACCAACTTGAAAAACGCTGGGCTGATAATTGATTGCCATATTTTGTTGGTGGCAAAATCGGTTGAATGGGCGACCGCGCTAATCCCTTACCAAAAAAAAATGACGGCGCGGGTTGATGTTACCGCGGTGAAGCCCTTTCCGCATTTGCCAACCGCCGAAAAAATAAAGAAGGAAGAAGCGGCTTTGGAAAAAATTCTATGGCCGGCCAAAAAACCCGCCGCCTCGTCGGCAACCATCGCACTTGATTCGCGCGGTGATATGTTATCCTCCACCGCCCTGGCGCAATATATGGCGAAATTGCAACAACAATATCAAAAAATAAATTTTGTGATTGGCGGTGCCGACGGCCTAAGCCCAGGATTTTTAAAAAAATGCGACCGGACTTTAAGCTTTGGCGCCATGACCTTTCCCCACCAATTCATGCCATTGTTATTGGTTGAACAATTGTTTCGCGCCGATAGTATTTTGCGCGGCACGCCCTATCATGGCGGGCATTAAAAGGCCGAGGTTGCAATTCATTTGTAATAGTTTTATAGGTAAAAAAACATCGCCTCTAAGAATAAATGTAATAGAGCGCGATAATAGATATAGAAAATACAATAATGGCCAAGAAAAAAACCTCCCTAACATCGAAACGCGTTGCGCGACCCAACCCGCGGACACCGGTTTCTGACGGCCGTAACGAGGTGCCCGAATCACTATTTACCGATATTCACTATGCCGCCTGGGCGGATAAAATCCTTAAGCTTTACCGCCGTTATCAATGGTGGTTATGGATGGCGGTGGCCTCGGGCTTACTTCTTGCCATGTCGGCACTCGGGTTTGGTTATTACCAAGGGAAAACCAGTCAAAAAGTCAGCGAAGAATTTTATACCCTGCTTACCACGCAAACCACCAACACGAATGCTCCGTCTAAGAGCAAGGATAAAGTAGCGGCGAACCCCGCCAACGCCGCGGCGTTGGTTGATTTTGCAACGCAATATGAACATGGTGCCGGCGCGGGTTATGGTGCCTTGGCGGCGGTCATGGCTTCGCAATTATTGGAAAAAACGCCCGACGCCAATTTGCAAAAAAAATTGGATGAGGCAATGGCGAAGAACAGCCGGCTTAAAAACCTGGTGGCGCTGCGCACCGCCGATGAAAAAACCCTGCGTTCGATGGTGGTCAGCGCGACCAGCGGCGGTAGCGGGCAAAACCTTGCCTTTGTTAATTTGGCACTGGCCGACCGCTTAACCGCCAATGGCAAAAAAGACGAGGCGAAAAAAATCTTACAAACCCTCGCCCTGAACAATCAAAATAATTTGCTTGGTCTGTTGGTTATACAATTTTTACCAGCCTATTAAGAACAAAAAATAAGAATAAAAAAAATGACGCATCGTGCTTCCCCTCGATTTTTATTTGGTTTAGCGTTGGCGAGCGGGTTATTATTAACCGCCTGCACCGATGACAAATTAACCCTGACCGGCAAACGCCAGGATATCGATATTGCATCGATAGACGATTACCGCGCCACCGATTCAAAATTGGTTGGTGGCGGTTACGGGTTGACCGCGCCGGTTACCAACAATGAATGGCGTTCATCCGGCGGCGGCAACGACCGCCGCCCGCCCCATGCGCGCGGTGGCGAGCAGGGCAAGGTGGTATTTTATATAAAAGTTGGCACCGGCACCGGCTACGCCACACCCTACCCGGTGCGGGTGCGCGGTGACGAACGGCCACAATCGCCACGTGGCCAAGCGAATGTTGCCAATATCTCGCCGATTGTCGCCGACAATAAAATTTTTACCATCGATAGCAGTTACCGCATCACCGCCTTCGATTGGCAAAATCCCGGCGACACACCAAGGGTAAAATGGCTAAACGCCTTGACCGATACCAACAATTATAATTATGGCAATGGCGGCGGCATGACCTTCGCCACCGGCGGCGGCAAGGATGGTAAAACCCCGCTGTTGATTGTTACCACCGGTTTTGGCCGCGTTGTTGGCTTGAATGCCAACACAGGGGATAAAGTTTTTGAGCAGGATGTAATTCTGCCAATAAGGAATGCGGCCGCCGTGACCAATGGTTTGGCGATTGTCAAAACAATCGATGGCTCGGTTTATGGCTTATCGCTCCGCGATGGGCGCAAGGTCTGGCAAAACAGTGCCCTGGCCGGTAATGGCGAAACCGTCGAATCGATTGGTTTTAAAAATGGCGGGTCGGCACCAACCGCCTCGGCCGGGCGGGTGTGGATTGGTTATTTCAGTGGCAATGTCGCCGCCCTGAATGCGGCCGGCGGCGGCACGCTGTGGCAAGATGGCACGATGAAATTCACCGTCGGCGACAACAACCGCTATCGCGAAATTGTCGGCAACATGGTGTTGGATGGTGGGGTGATTTATGCCTTTAGCTTTGGCGGCGATGCCATAGCCTTCCGCGCCGACAATGGCAACAAACTATGGCGCAAAAAACTAGCAACCACCGACAACCCGACCGTCAATGGCCAAACGATTTTTATTATCGATGCCGATTATAATTTGAAGGCCATCAATAAGGCGACCGGCAATTTGTTTTGGAATCGCATCATTGATAAATACCAATTCCCCGGCACGCGCAACCTCACCCTGCTTGATTGGCATGGGCCATTGTTGGTCAGCCGTCGCTTGTTCTTGACCAATAACATCGGCGATTACATGTTCGTCAATGCCCTGAATGGCAACATGCTGGCGCAGGGGCAAGATGATATATACAAAACCGATGCCGCGCCGATTGCCGCCAAAAACACCATCCTGTTTGTTAACCAAATGGGTTACCTGGTCGGCATTCAATAATGCCCTAGAAAATGCCCTAGAAAATGTCATGGAAAATGCCATGGAATGCCACGGGCTTTGCGATAATCAGCCAAACAACCCGCCGATAATTTGACAATCCTGCTGGCGGCCTGCTAGAGCCTTAGCCAAGAGAACGGAGTTGAGCAATAGGATGAAACATCGCATACTTACGGCAGTGGCGGCAAAGCGTTACGCGCTGGGTATTTTTATGGCGACGTGCCTTGTTGCGGGTGGCATCAACATTGGTGCGGGTCATGCGTGGGCGCAAAGCGGCGCATCATCTGGCGGTTTTGCCCTGGCGCCGCGTAATAGCTTCTATGGCAACATCAACGCCGAATTTGCGATAAATGGTAACGAGCATTTGCCGCTTCGCATCGGGGGTGGGGCGTCGTTCGACCTGGGGTATATTTTTGGCAACAACCGGGTATTTATTAATAGCGGTTTGAACTACCTGTCGGGCACGCCATCTGATTATGTTTTTTTTGGCAACTACAATACCGCCGCCTTTACCTTTGTTCATGTGCCCTTGACGCTTAATTATGGGGTGGTGCTTAATGCCGGGCGCGTTTCCTTCATTCCATCCATCGGGTTTGGTTATGGCTTTTCCACCACCTACGGCTACGACAACAATAATGGCGGCAAGCCAAGCACCTTCAACACCGGCAGTTTTATCGTCGGCCCCAAATTGTCGGTTATTTATAACCTGGGGGATTCTGGGTTTATTGGTGGCACGGGTGGCGGTTATGTTTTTGCCTCGCAATTTTTAAAACTAAGCTACGCGGTGGTGGCCTTCACCGGTGGCGCGCGGTTTTAAACCGCCAACAATTATTTTTCAATGATGTAGCAGGTGTTTAACACGCCGGCTGGTTCGGTGCGGTATTTTTTGGGCGCAATTTTGTTCATGTTGATGCATTGAAAACCCATCGGGCGGGTGATGATGTTCAGGCAACGCGCGAATTTGCTTTTCCGCGTGTTGAGATACATCATAATTTTTCCACCCGGTTTTAATTTGGTCATGGCAAGTTGCAACACCCGCGCCGGGTTGGGCACCACCGAAATCACATGGATAAGAACGATAATATCAACTTTCTCGGTTTTTTTTAATATCGATTCGGCGGTGCCGACGCGAAATTGCAAACGCCGTTGCGCGAATAGGGTTGGCAAGTTTTCTTTCGCCGAACGCTCCGCCGCGGCAAGCGATACTTTATCCGGCTCGGTAAAAATAAATTTGTTTTTGTTGTCGTTGCCCAAATTTTTGATGTAGGGGCCAATGCCGGTGCCCAAATCCAGTATAGTTAGCCCGCGGCTTTTTTTTGTAAATTTTACAAAATGTCGGTAACTATTTTTTTGCCATACGCCCCAGGTGAAACGGTAAAATGGCCGCCATAGTGTCCAAACATTGAATCCCAAAATCATTGATATTTCGTAACAAATATAGTCCATTCTGGCAAATAAAAAAATCGATTTTCCTTGATGGTTTTGGCCAAAATAGGAAGCTTATGAGAAATAAAAAATTTTTTTCAACTTGATTTTTGTGGTCAATAGACTTAAAGCAATGGCAACCTAAATATTTTTAGTAATTTTAATAACTGGTTTTAAAACCCTTAAAACCCTATTGTTAAAAACTATCCTTTAACCGGGGCATAACAAGGTTGAGGGATAACAATGGCGGAGCGTAGCGCAGTCTGGTAGCGCACTTGACTGGGGGTCAAGGGGTCGTGGGTTCAAATCCCGCCGCTCCGACCATCCAAAAAAAGATGACATAAAATACAAACGATGCTTCAATCATTTTTTTCTATTTTGCCAATTATTGCGTTGGTTGCGGCCGGGTTCCTTATCGGTCGCGCGGTGCGCAAACCAAGCGATGAATTGAGCGATCATTACCTATTGCTTGACCGTTTTATTTTTTACGTATTGGCGCCGGCGTTTTTTTTCTTCAGCATGGCCAAGGGCAACCCCGACGCGTTTATTAACCTGCCTTATTTTTTGGCCTTGATTGCCAGCCAATTTATTATGATGGGCGTTGCGTTGGTTATCGCCGGCAATTTTTTTAAAGAACCATTCGGCGAGCGGATGCTTCATAGTTTATCCTCCAGCTTTCCCAATATCTTATTCCTTGGCTTCCCCGTATTATTGGTGGTGTTCGGCGAGCAGGGGATGCTACCCGCCATCCAGGCGGTTTTTATTCAGCAGGCGGTAATTATGCCATTGTTGCTGTCGACCCTGCAATTTGATTTGGCGGTGCGGCGTGGCTTTAGCCATGGCAACCGGCAAACCACGGTGATAGAAATCATTCGCGCCGGCCTGTCGGTGGTGAAAAACCCCATCGTGTTGTCGGTGGCGGCTGGGGTGGTTTTTTCGTATTTTAATGTTGACATGCCAAGCGCCCTGACCAATTTTTTTAACTTGGCGAGCGGTGCGTTAAATGTCGTGGCGTTGTTTGCCATCGGGGTTTTTATGGCGCAGTCGAAATTTATCTATAAATTATCGGTGGTGCAGGAAAGTTGGTGGGTGGTTATTTTAAAAATTATTGTCATGCCGTTGTTGGCGTGGGTGATTGTGACGTTGGTTTTCCCCTATCTGGATTCGATGCATGCCGCGGTGGTGGTGATTATCGCCGCCCTGCCGAGCGCGGGGTCGATTATGCTGTTGGCGCAACGTTTTGGTATTAGAAAAAAACGGACGATGCTGGAATACCATTTGACGACACTTGCCTCGGCCGTTACCTTGAGTATTATCCTTGCCTATTATTTAAGCTAAGAGATTCTGCGCGGGACAAAGAATGGAGCAATTAGGAAAACAACGTGAGAAAAAAAAGCCTACAATCGATGCAAGACCTGGCCAAGAAAATGGCGCGGTCATATTTGGGGCAGGTTGGCATGGTGGCGGTTGATGTTATGGAACATTGGCAAGATATCGTTGGTGCTGAATTTTATGACAGCGTGCGTTTTCAAAAAATAAATTTTCCGGTGCGGCAAAAAAATAACGGCGTGTTGGTGGTGGCGGTCGACCCGGGGGTGGCGCATATTATAAAATTTGAGGAAAAAAATATCTTGCAACGCGCCAATCGTTACTTTGGTTATCCGGCCCTGACGCGCATGACGATTAAGCAACGCGGCTAGAGGTATTTAGGATAACTTATGAAACATTTTACCATCCTTACCCTTTTCCCCGAGATGTTTCCCGGCCCGCTGGCACATTCGGTAACCGGCCATGCGTTGAATAATTTATGGCGGTGCGAGGCGATAAACCTGCGCGATTTTGCCGGCAACAAACACAACCGCGTTGACGATGAACCATTTGGTGGCGGTGCTGGCATGGTGATAAGGGCCGAGGTCGTGATGGCCGCGCTGGAACATGTTGAACAAAACAATAAAGCAGGCGACCAGCCCTGTGTTATTCACCTGACGCCGCGCGGCAAATTGCTGACGCCCGAGATTGCCAAAAACTTGGCGACGGCGCAAAATATTACCCTGATTTGTGGCCGTTACGAGGCTATCGACCAGCGGTTGTTTGATTATTATAACCAGCAACATGCCAACAACCCCATTTTAGAACTGAGCATCGGCGATTATGTTTTGTCGGGCGGCGAATTGCCGGCAATGGTGCTTATCGATAGTATTTTACGATTTGTGCCCGGGGTGTTGGGCAAGGAAGAAAGCCACACCGAGGAAAGCCACGAACACGGCATGTTGGAACATCACCATTACACGCGACCCGCCGAATGGCGCGGTCATAAAGTGCCAGAAACCCTCTTGACAGGCGACCACAAAAAGATTAAGGCGTTTAGAGAGGAAGAGGCCAAGACAATAACCAACAAATTGCGCCCCGACCTGTTAGAAAAAAATAGAAAAAAAATACTGGAATAAAACATCATGATGAATTCTTTTGCAACCATTTTGGCCGATAATTTGAAAAAGGCGCAGGCCGGTAAAAAAATGCCGGTGTTTCGCCCGGGCGATACCGTTAAGGTTCAAGTGCGCGTCGCCGAGGGCGACAAATCGCGTCTTCAAGCTTTTGAGGGGATTTGCATCGCGCGCAAAAATGCCGGTTTGGGTTCGTCATTCACCGTGCGGAAATTATCCTATGGCGAGGGCGTCGAGCGGACATTCCCACTTTTCAGCCCGGCGGTTGAATCGGTTGAGGTTTTGCGCATGGGCCGCGTCAAACGCGCCAAGTTATATTATTTGAAGGGTCGCAAAGGCAAATCGGCGCGTATTGCTGAGGAATTCCGTTCGGTGTTGGCGATGCAGGGCGACCATATTGCCACCGCGGCCGATATTGACGAAGCAAAAATCGACGAGGTAATTGCAACGCCCGAGCCAAAAGTTGAAGCAAAGACGGAGGCCGCGCCAGCCGCCACCGCCGAAGCAAAGCCGGTTGAGGCAACAGCCGACACCAAACCGGCCGAGTAAAGAAAGCGGCGCGTCGCCGCTCATCGTCTTTCATTGGCGAGAATCCAGCTAGAAACGTTAAAAAACCATTTAAAAAATTGGTTTGTTATTTGGTGGCATTGTTGCCGCCTGTTTCGCACAGATTTAAAAAAACAATCAAAAAAATTTGCAATATCAATTTTGCAATATCAGATGACTCCTGCTATAAAAATTTTATGGCGGGTGCGCATCACATTACATCGATTAAGGGCATGACGGTCGGCAATGATTTGCCGTTTGTCCTGATTGCCGGCCCCTGCGTGTTGGAATCGGAAAAACATGCCCTGACCCTGTCGACCGCGATAAAAAAAATCTGCGATAAATTAAAAATTCCATTGGTTTATAAAACCAGCTTTGACAAGGCCAATCGGTCGTCGATTGAATCGGCGCGCGGCCTGGGCATGGCCGAATCGCTAAGGATTTTTTCAAAAATAAAAAGCGAAACCGGTTTGCCCCTCTTGACCGATTACCACGAGCGCGACCAGGCCGCCGAGATTGCGCCGGTGGTCGATGTGTTGCAGGTGCCAGCATTTTTATGCCGCCAAACCGATTTACTGCTGGCCGGCGGCAAAACCGGCAAGCCGATGAATGTGAAGAAGGGGCAATTTCTTGCCCCCGAGGACATGGCCAACATCGTCAGCAAAATCGAATCGACCGGCAACCACGATGTCATGTTGTGTGAACGCGGCGTCAGTTTTGGTTACCGCACGCTGGTCAATGACTTTCGCGCCCTGCCGATTATGGCCAAAACCGGCAAACCGATTATTTTTGACGCCACCCATTCGGTGCAAAGCCCGGGCGGGCTTGGCAAAACATCGGGTGGGCAACGCGAATTTGTTTTTGACCTGGCGCGCGCCGCGGTGGCGGTCGGGGTGGCGGGCCTGTTTTTGGAGGTTCACGAAGACCCCGACCACGCACCATCTGACGGGCCGAATATGTTACACCTCGCCGACCTTGAAAATATCTTGCGAAGGTTGCAACAGATTGATAGGGTAATCAAAGAATAAAAAAGGGTAACATCATGGATAAAAAAACATTTGATATGAGGGCCGATGGTGCGTCGATTACCGCCATTGCGCCGTTGGAAATTTTGGACAGCCGTGGCAACCCAACGCTCCAGGTAACCGTGCGGTTATTAAGCGGCGCGGTGGGGGTTGCGGCGGTGCCATCGGGCGCCTCAACCGGTAAGCATGAAGCGGTCGAATGGCGCGACGGCGATAAAAAACGCTACGGCGGCAAGGGGGTGCAGGAATCTTGCGAAAAAATTAAGGGCGAGGTCAGCGATTTGTTGCTTGGCCAACATGCCGGCGACCAATTGCGAATTGATAAATTATTATGCGACCTCGACGGCAGTGACAACAAGCAAACCCTCGGCGCGAACACCATTTTGGCGGTGTCCTTGGCGGTGGCGCACGCGGCGGCCAACCATTATGCCATGCCGCTTTATCGTTACCTTGGCGGCGTTGCGGCAAATATCTTGCCGGTGCCGATGATGAATATTATTAACGGCGGGATGCATGCTGACAATGCGTTGGATATTCAAGAATTCATGGTCATGCCGGTCGGCTTTAATAAATTTTCCGAAGCGTTGCGCGCCGGCACCGAAATTTTTCACAGCTTGAAATCGATTTTAAAGAAAAAATCCTTGAGCACCAACGTAGGGGACGAGGGCGGCTTCGCCCCCAATTTATCGTCGGCCGAGGAAGCATTGTCGCTGATGAATGACGCGGTGACGGCGGCCGGTTATAAACCCGGCGGTGATATTTTTTACGCCCTGGATTGCGCCAGCACCGAATTTTTTAAAGACGGCATTTATGATTTGGTTGGCATGAAGAAAAAAATGACGGCCAGTCAATTGACCGATTATTTGGCAAAACTTTGCGATGACTTCCCGATTATATCTATCGAGGATGCGATGGCCGAGGATGATATAGCTGGTTGGGAGATATTGACAAAAAAACTTGGCAACAAAATTCAATTGGTGGGCGATGATTTGTTTGTCACCAATCCAAAAAGATTGCAGATGGGAATCGATAAAAACCTAGCCAATGCACTGCTGGTCAAGGTCAATCAAATTGGCAGTTTGAGCGAAACCCTGACGGCGGTCGGCCTGGCGCATCGCCATAATTACCGCGCGGTGATGTCGCACCGCTCGGGCGAAACCGAGGACACCACCATTGCCGATTTGGCGGTTGCGACCAATTGCGGGCAAATAAAAACCGGCGCGCCCAGTCGCGGCGAACGCACCGCAAAATACAATCGTTTGCTGGCGATTGAAAATCAATTGGGCAATGACGCGATATACGCCGGCCGAACAATTTTAAAAAAATAAATAACCATGCCGCTTAACAAGATTCACAAAAAAAAATTACAAGCCATCAAAAAAGAAAAATTGGCCGAATCGTTGCGCGCCAACCTGCGTAACCGCAAACGTCAACAACAATTACGCCAAAAGAATTCTTAAATAATCACCATGTCATTGCAACCCGACCATTGGATAAGGCGCGAGGCCGAACAAGGCATGATAGAACCATTTGTCGATGGTCAGGTGCGCACCGACAAAGATGGCAAAAAAATTATTTCCTATGGCTTGTCATCGTTCGGTTACGACGCGCGGGTCGCCAGCGAATTTTTGATATTCACCAACGTGGATAGCGCGGTGGTTGACCCGAAAAATTTTTCTGAAAATGCCTTCGTCAAGCGTGACACCGATGTTTGTATTATTCCGCCGAATAGTTTTGCCCTGGCGCGCACCGTCGAATATTTTAAAATCCCCGAGGATGTGTTGGTGATTTGCTTGGGAAAGAGCACCTACGCCCGGTGCGGCATCATCGTCAATGTAACCCCATTGGAACCCGGGTGGGAGGGGCATGTTACTTTGGAATTTTCCAACACCACGCCATTGCCGGCAAAAATTTACGCCGGCGAGGGTGCCTGCCAATTTTTATTTTTGCGCGGTGAAAAACCCGACGTGTCATATAAAACGCGCGGCGGCAAATATATGGGGCAACGCGGCGTGACCTTGCCCAAGCTATAATTTTTTTGCTACGATATTGTTGTCGCCAACAATGACAGCGAAGCGGCGATAGAAAAAAATGGCCACCAACCAACCACCCCCCAAACCCCCGCGCCAGTCGATTGGCGACATGATGCGCCAGGGGCGAGGGTTGTGGGAGACAGGTAGCAAATTAAAATTACCAGCTTTATGCGGCGATTTTACCATTCGCATCAATAAAAAAGGCCAATGGTTTTATCAAAACTCCCCCATCGGTCGGTTGCAACTTTGCCAATTATTTGCGGTCTGCTTGGTGCGCGAGGGGGGTGAATATTTTTTGGCCACCCCCGCCGAGAAGGGAAAAATCGAGGTTGAGGATTTGCCATTTTATGGTTTGCTGGCCGATATAACCCCAAATCTTATCATGGTAAAATCTTCGTTGGATTTTTGGGTAACCATCGACCGCGACCACCCCTTAACCGTGACCCATGGTCATGACGGTCAACCACGGCCGGTGGTGCGGGTGCGTGATAATTTGGATATGTTGTTATCGCCCGCGGTTTTTTATGATTTGGCCAATAGCGCCCTTAATAATATAAATAACAAGGCGAATGGCGAAAACCCCGTGGCGCAACAAAAATTATTTGTCGAAAGTTGCGGCGAAAAATTTTACCTTGCATGAAAACCAAGCAATCATGCCCGCGAAAAAACGCTAAAAACCATTTGCCTTTTGCTAGAAAATCACTTAAGAGAGTGGCGTAAATTTTTTTTATAATGGATATTAAAAATAAAAAATAATAATGAGCGATAAAAAAGACCCCCTGTTGCGTAATAAAATTGCGGCGTCGATTATTCTGTCGGCGTTGGTTGCCGCGACGGCGGGTGTGGTGGCGCGGGTTATTTATCACCCGAAACATAACCTCAGCAACCAGGCCTTTGTCTTGCCGGGCAGTAACGAAACTGTGGCCAGCAATGTGGTAACGGTCAGTGGCGGCGCGAACGCCGGGCCGGGCGCCATCAATGATTTGTTTAAAAAAGTTACCGCCGCCGATGGCGCGGTGGTGGCGCGTAAATGCCAAGCCTGTCATGACTTTACCAAGGGTGGCCCGAACAAGGTTGGCCCCGAGCTGTTTGGTATTGTTGGCCGCGCTGTCGCGTCTGGCACCGGGTATTCTTATTCCGATTCGTTAAAGGCCGTCGGCGGCAGTTGGAACGTTGATAAATTAAACCAATTTCTTTACAACCCGCGGTCTTTGGCCAGCGGCACAAAAATGACCTTCGCCGGTTTGCCTGATGACAAGGAACGGGCGGCGCTTATTTTATACCTGCAAAGTTTGCGTTAATTATTTTCATACATGATAAATAAACAGGAGATTGAAGGGCTACTCAACCTGTTGGCCGATGAGGCCGGCCGCGTGCAAATGCGCCATTGGCGAAATATCCCGCCCGCCGAATTCAAAAGCGACCATTCGCCGGTAACCATCGCCGATAAGGAAACCGAATCCGCCATTCGCGCGTTGTTAAAAAAACATCGCCCCGATGATGGCATCTTGGGCGAGGAATGGGGCAATGAAAATTTGGACAAAGAATATGTTTGGGTTATCGACCCGATAGACGGCACCAAGGGATTCATGGTCGGCGGGGTGATGTTCACCACCCTTATCGCCCTGTGCCAAAACGGCGTGCCAATTGCCGGCGTTATTAACCAGCCGGTGTTGAAGGAACGTTACATCGGATTCCAGGGGTTAAAAGACGACATCAGCACCATGAATGGTAAAGCGCTAAGCACCCGTACCGGCATCCCGCTGGAAAGAGCGATTGGTTTTTTTTCGGGCACCGATTTGGTTTTTACCCCCGAACAGGAACGGGTTTTTAAAGCGCTGAAGGGCGTGGTGCGTATCAAGCGCAGTTGTTACGATTCCTACGCCTATGGATTATTGGCGATGGGTTTTGTCGATGTAATTTGCGAAACCCAAATGGCGCAGTATGATAAAATGGCGTTGGCGCCGGTGGTTAATGCGGCGGGCGGCATCATCACCAATTGGCGGGGCGAGCCGATATCGATGACATCGGGCACCGAAACACTGGCGGCGGGTTCAAAAGAATTGCACGCGGCGGCGTTAAAAATTGTCCAATCGGCGATGGATAAATAGCGGTTGATTGCGGCGTAAACCGCCACTACCTCGCCAATGAAATAAATTGTAAACTGATGGCAACCTGCGATTATAAAAAAATTAACCCATGGCTCATATCAACCAATTATTTAAACCATTGATGAAGGTCGGTAGCATGACCATGATAAGCCGCGTGCTTGGGTTTATGCGCGATATTTGCCTGTCGGGCTTGCTCGGGGCCAGCCCGGTGATGGATGCGTTTTTGATAGCCTTTCGCTTCCCGAATATTTTTCGCTCGCTGTTTGCGGAAGGGGCGTTTTCAGCGGCCTTTGTCCCTTTATTTGTGTTGTTGAAAAAAAAATCGAAGAATAAAGAAAAAACCGCCATCACCTTTGCCAGTGGCGTTGGTATAAAATTATTTTTGGTCTTGTCGCTTTTCACCCTATTGGTGATTATTTTCATGCCGCAGATTATGTGGGTGGTTGCGCCCGGGTTTCGCGCCGACCCATCGCGCATCGAGATGTTGGTTAGTTTTGGTCGAATTTCTTTTCCCTATTTGCTGGCCATGTCGCTGGCCGCGTTGTTTGCCGGCGTGTTGCAAAGCCACGGGCTTTTTTGGCGCGGCAGTTTGGCCGCAAGTTTCTTGAATGTTTTTTTAATCGTTGCGGTCGGCGGCATCATGGCGGTGCGCGGCAGTTATCAGGACATGATGCCAGATATTACCGAGGGCAAGATATTATGCGCCGCGGTCATGCTATCGGGCATTTGGCAAGTTTGGTATATGTGGCGTGGCGTGCGCGGGCTTTACCCCAATTATTTTCACAAGAATAATTTTGCAAGAATTTGGCACAAGAACAAACAGCAAATCGTTAAGCGCAATTTCCCGCCCGAAGAAAAACGATTGCTAAAAACCATGGCACCATCGATGATGGGTGCTGGCGGCCAGCAACTGAATTCGTTGGTCAGCGACATGATTGCAACCACCGTCGGGGTGGGGGCGGTGACCCACTTGTTTTATGCCGACCGATTGATTCAATTGCCGCTCGGCGTGATTGGCATCGCGCTCGGGATTGTTTTACTGCAACGATTTTCCCATGCGCAACATGGCGGCGCGGCGGGGCAAAAGGAATTGCAACCATTGTTGCAACAGGGCATTTGCCTCGGCCTGGCCTTTACCATTCCCTGCACCCTGGCGTTACATTTTTTAAGCATTCATTTTATTTCATTTATGTTTCAACGCGGCGCGTTTGACGCCCTGGCCAGCGAACGCACCGCCAGCGCCCTCAGCATGTTTGCCTTCGCCCTGCCATTTTATATTCTTAATAAGGTCTTCCAACCTTATTTTTACGCCAAGGGCGATACCAAAACGCCGGTGCGCATCACCCTATTGTCGTTTGTTATCAACGGCGCGGTGGCCTACCTGCTGACGCGCGACATGGGAATGGCGGAAAAGGGCATTGCCACCGCGTCGTTTGTTGCGGCGTCTTTTACCTCCACGGTATTTATTATCATTTTGTTTGCGAAGGGCGCCTTGCCTTGGCGCTTGCAATTTTGGTGGCCCGTGTTATTGCTGTTCTTGATGAATATTCCACTTTTAGTTTTCTATAATTTCTTGCCGCGCTGGCTGGCGATGATGGGCGGTGTGTGGGAAAAAAATTGGTTGTTGGTGGTTACCGCCATGGTGGTCTCGGCCATTTATTATGTGCCGGCCCTGTGGCTGTATCGCGGCAATTTTCATTTACGTGAAATGCGCCGGTCATAAAAAACCATGTGGAAATTATTGCCCCTGTTGTTGATGGTGCTGATGGAGCTGATGGCTTTCAGCATGATATTGCCGATTTTGCCATTTTTGATTAAGGATTTGGGCGGCGGCAATTTAACGGTGACCAGCATCGCCGGCACCTTCGCCCTGACGAGTTTTTTCTTTTCGCCATTTTGGGGTTCGATGTCTGACCGCCACGGCCGCCGCGTTATATTGATTTGCCTGCTGTTGTTATCGTCGCTGAATTATATTTGGATGGCTTTTTCGCACCTGCTTTGGATGGTGTTGTTTTCGCGGATTATGTCGGGCGTGTTTGCCGGCTGGATGAGCGTTGTCCAATCATGGATAGCCGACTTGACCGATAAAAAAAATCGCACCGCGGCATTGGGCATGTTGGGCGCGACCTTTGGCGTTGGTTTCGCCATGGGGCCGGCATTGGGCGGCATTTTGTTGGACGATGGGGTGCAGGCCAATATAACCGCCTTGCCCTTTATTGGGCCGGTGGTGGGTTTTTTGATTAACCTGCTTCCCAATAGCCATCAATTTCCAATTTTGGTCGCCGGCATGATAACCGCCAGCGTGGCCATGCTTGGTATTTGGATTTTGCCGCCGAACGCGCGGTTAAGCAAATTAAATGTCGACGATGTTTACATCACCCCGGGGAAAGAAGACATGCCGCCGCGCAAAAAATTTCATCAGAAAATTTTGGCGGTTTTTTTCTCCCCGCTGTGGCGCGATGGCGTGATTGGGCGTTACCTGGCGCTGGCGTTTTTGGGCCAGGTGGCTTTTTCAACCTTGGAATCGGTTTTCACCATTTGGGGGCAAGCGAATTTTAATTACACGGCGAAGGATATTAGCTACATCTTCGCCACCATCGGCGTTGTAACGATAATCGTGCAGGGTGGGCTTATCCGGCCGGTGGTTAAAAAATTTGGCGAGCGGCGGGTGATGCAAATCGGCTTGGTGATGTTGGCCTTTGCCTTCATGTCGTTGAATTTTTTTCCACGGCAAAATTTGGTGCGGGTGATAGTCTCGATTATGGCGGTTGGCATGAGTTTTTATCAACCGGCCTTAACCGGCTCGCTCAGCCAAAACACGCCGGCCGATAAACAGGGGGAGGTGTTGGGCATGGCGCAATCGTTGCAAAGTTTGGCGCGCGGCCTGTCGGCGATTTTTTTGGGCGGGCTGTTTGGCGTGCTTGGCAATAATGTTTTTTTACCGCCGGCGATGTTATTTATTATCGCCTTCTTCCTGCTGACCAGCATTCCAAAACCCACGGCGGTGGCGGGCACCCAAGCTTAAAAACAATTGTCTAATTGATAAGGCCAAGGCTATTGGCCAGGCCGACGCCAAATATCATTTTTGTATTCACCGCGTTGGCGTAATCGATATATTGTTCGATTAGCCTGCTCCGCACGTCGATAACTTGGCTCAGGGTGTTTTGCCCCAAGGCCAGGGAGCGCGAAGCGTTTTGGTAAATTTTTTCATATTGTTGGAGGTTATTGTATCTATCCTTCACAATTTGATTATAGCTTTGGTAATTTTGCCAACGATTTTGCAAATCTTGAATCAAGATATTTTTTGTATCGGCCAGGTTATATTGCGCGCGTTTTAATTCGGCCATGACGCGCGTTTGGTCAAGCAGGCTGGTGCCGCCGCTGGCCAGCACCATGCTCATGTTGAGCGTGGCATATTGTTGTTGGGTCATGTCATTGTTGGCAAGGCTACTGCTGGTGCCGCCTTGAAGCGTCAGCTGGGGAAAAAATCCAGCGCGCGAGCTATCAACGCCGGCCTGGGCGCGGATGATGGCTTGGCCGGATTCTTTAAGCGCCGGCGCATTGGCGAGCAATAGATTTTTTGCATCATCGAGCGTTGCCGGTAATTTTTTTAAAAATTCGTTCCCCGAATCAACCGTCAGGCCGGCGATATCAGTGCGGCCAATCAGGCTGGCCAATTTTTGTTTTTGCGCAATATAATTGGCACTGGCGTTGAGCAATTCGATGTTGGCGTTATTTAATCGGGTGCGCACCGCTCGCAATTCGGTGATGGTCATGGCCTCGCGGTCGAAACGCGTCTTTGCCTCGGCCAATTGTTTTTCGAGCAGGCTTTTGTTTTCTGATTTCAAGCGATAGACCTGCTCGCTGAACAGCAGGCCAAAATAGCTCTGGGCTACGTCGTCAAACAGGATGGTTTTTTTTTGTTCAAAATCTATCTTGGCCGACATCAATTGGCTGGCGGCCAATTTTTCCGATGATTCCTGCCTGCCAAAGGTTGCAATCGGCGCGCTGATGCTCAGGCTATTATTCACCTGTTGCCCGCCGTAAGATTGCGACGCGCCATTAACCTTCGCCTCCAACGGGCCATAACTTGTGCTGAAGGAAACCTGCGGCAGGCGGGCGGCGCGGGTGGTGTTGAGGCTGGCCTCGCTGGCCTTAACGCTTTCAAGGGCGGCCTTGATTCGCGGGTCGTAATTATAGGCGGCGACGAAGGCATCGCGCAGGCCGAAACCTTGGCTGGTTGGCTGGCTGGTGGCTTGATTGCTTGAATCAACCGCCGCATTACCCTGCGCATGGGAATGGCTCGGCAATAAAAATGTCGGCAGGGTAACAAACCAGGATAAGGCCACGGCCGTCAGGCAATGATTGCGCCACCCACGGTGGTTATCGCGTCGGCGATGGGCGAGGGGGATTTTTTTCATCATGACCAATGTCCCAATAAGGCTAGAAGGGTTAGACTGCCAATCAATTGGTTTTCATGCAATTGATGATATTGAATTAAGTTGGCAAAAAATTCTTGGCGTTTTTGTAACAAGGCAGAAAGCGGCGCGATACCGCGGTTGTATAATTTATCGATACCGGCGACCGACAGTTCCAATTCATGTAAAGAGCGCACCATGAAGGGTAGGGATTTTTTGTTGGCTTGGTAATTTTGCCACAGGTTGAGCAATTGATTGACCGTGGTTTGTAATTGTTCGGCGGCGAGGTAAGATTGCGCCGTGGCCTTATGATTGCTGGCCGACAATTGAAAAATACTTTGCATGATGTTTTGTTGGTAATTGAGGGTGATGGTCGCCGATTGGTTGTTGATGGTCGCGCTGGGGGTGACGCCGTTGCGGCTGACCGAGCCGGGCACGGTCAGCTGTTCGACCTTGGCACTCCAACTGGCTATCGGCATTAAATTGGCGACCGCCTGCTCCTTTTGCTTTTGCCGCAGGGTCAGGCTTTCAACCGCCGTCCCCAGGTCGGGGTTATTGGCCAGGGTGGTATTTTTGATATCGTCAAAATTATTTGGAATTAATTTATCATATTGGTCAAGGTCGGCCAGCGACAGGCGGGGTAACAATTGCTTGTAATCCATGTCCTGCGCCGTGAGGCGTAATAATTTTTGGCAGGATGTTGCAACCTGTTGCTGTTGCAATAACAAATCATTTGCGGCGTTGCGGTAATTGATGGCCGCCAGGTTAAGGTCGGTGTTGGTTGCGGCATTGACGTCATATTTTCTTTTCACATTGTTGTATATCGATTGCAAACTGGAGCGGTAAAATTGTTTGGTTTTGGCGATTTCCCCGGCGGTGGCGCAACCAATATAATTGTTGGCGACGTCGGTGGTGATTTGATAGGCGATTTTTTTCTGTTGCCATTGCGCCAGGCGATATTGGCTGTCGCTGATTCCTTCGTTGGCCTGTTGCCGGCCAAAGGTTAATAAATTTTGACTGGCGGTCAGGTTGGCCTCGCTCAGGGTGCCGCTAATGGTTACCGTGCCGGCGGTCGAGCCAACTTGAATCCGTTGGTTGCCAAATGGGCCACTCAGAGTATAATAATTCGGAATCTGTTGGAATTTTTTTTGGGTATAGTTGCCGATATAACCGCTGGTGGTAAGTTGCGGCAGGGCCGACATTTTTGTTATCTGCGCGCTGGCGGCTTGCGCGGTTAATGCTTCGTTGGCGGCAGCCAGCCGTGGGTCGTTGGCCAGGGCATCCCTCAAGGCCGTGACAAAATCATAGGTTGCCGTTGTGGCTGGAGTGGCTGTCTGGGCTTGGCCCGATGAATCCTGCGCCCGCAAATCCTGCGGTGCCAGGGCAATCGCCGTTAAGATAAAAAAATGCCAGATGGCTTTTTGCGAATAGCCGAATGGGCGGTGTGAAGGTTGTCTCATGATTTTATTTTTGATTTTATTTTTCGATGAATGCTTCATCCCACAGGCCGCTAAATGGCTTCAGAAAATAGGCCATCGGTGTTCTTTTTTTACCCTCAATCATCACGGTGACCGGCATGCCTGGGTCAAGTTTGTTATCGTCCAATTTTTTTAATTCCTCGGGGGTGACGCTGATGGTCGCGCTGTAAAAACTACTGGGGTTGACCTTGTTGGCTTGGATGCTGGTGGTTGGGGCGGCGTTGGGGTTTTGAATTACGTCGGCCGAAATCAGATTGAGCGTGCCATAAATTGTTGGCAAGACGCGCGATTTTAACGATGGAAAACTAACCCGCACCTTTTGCCCTTCGACCAACCCGGGTCGGTCGGTCGCATTCACCATGGCGTGGATAACCAATTTGTCATCAATCGGCACAATTTCCATCAGCGCGCCACCCGGGGGGACAACCTGGCCAGCACCAGTGATGGCGAGGCGAAGAATTTTTCCGTCGACCGGCGAGCGAATCTCAATTCGGCTAACAACATCCGCCAAATTATCCCTTTGCGCTTTTAGGTCGTTCATTTCTTTTTGTGCCTCGGCCAATTCGCGAGAGATTTTCTCCAACGAATCAATTTTGATTTGCGACAAGGACAATTGGGTAGAGGCTATGTCTGACCCCAAGCGATTGATGTCGCTGTTGGTTTCTTCGTAATCGCGTTGCCGTGCAATCACCGTGGCATGGTCGACCAAGCGATCCCGCTCCAGCGATTGTAAATTGATGAGTTCTTTTTTGATGCCGCCCAAATAAGATTGCTTGGCGCGTTGTTGGCTGATTAAGCCGGCTAATCGTTCTTGGTAAATTTTTACTTGGTTAGCATATTGTTCGCGATAGGCCTTAAAAATTTCCTGTTGCGCGGTCAAGGTGCTTTGTAATTGCTTGTTGGTTTTGGCGGACTGCAACAATTCATTGGGGAAAACCAATGTCGGTTGATTGCTGTAGGTTGCGGTCAAGCGCGTGACCTGCGCCAGGGCAGATTCATAACGGCCGGTTACAATATCAAAATTGGCGCGGCTTTGCGTGCCTTCCATCTCCACCAACACATCGTTGGTTTTTACCGTGTCGCCTTCCTTGACCAATATATTTTTAACGATGCCGCCCTCCAAATGTTGGATAACTTTTCGTTGCCCCTCAACCACGATAGTGCCCTGCGCCATCACGCCCTCGTGCAATGGTGAAAAAAACGCCCAAATAAAAAATATCAACAGGCCAACGACAATGGTAACCGAACCCAAAACAATATCGCGGTCGCGCCCCGCCGGCTTGGGGCGAACCATATTGGGGTCAAACATTGGTGCTTGCACGGGGGACATTCCTCCATCTTCTCTCATTATTGCGCCGCCATTTCTACCGGTAATTTTTTTATAAAAAATAACAACCAAGGTAAATAATAGTGGCTTCGATTGCCAATTTAATGCAATTTTTACGCCATTTTGGCGCGGGGGTGGCATATTGGCGCGCCGCCATCACCATGCCATCATCATGACAATGCCATTTTAGGCCAGTGGGGTAGACCCCTGAAGCCCACCATTATTTTATGAGAGAATCTCTATTGCTTTTTTAATTGCTCGGCGGTTTGCAAATCATTGTCGCCGTTTTGCCCGACCGATTTTTTTGCCAAGCCACGCAATTGATAGGCCAGGGCAAAATTTTTATTAAGGTTGATGGCCTTGTTAAAATCATCAATCGCCAACAGGGCTTGATTGTTTTTGATAAGCAACTTGCCGCGCTCAATATAGCTGTCAGCATTTTTTTGGTCGAGCGAAATGGCACGATTGAAATCATTCATCGCATCGTCATTTTTGTTGAGCGCGACATTGCTCAGGCCGCGATAAAAATACACCGTGGCGGGACGCAGGCCCTGCAAATTACCAAGGTTCAGGGCGCGGTTGTAATCGGCCATGGCCAAGTCATTTTTGTCGCTGTTGAGGTAAAGGTTGCCACGGTTGGCGTAGGAGTCGGCTTGGTTCGGGTCGATGCTGATGGCCTTGTTATAATCTTGCATCGCATTTTCATAATCGCCCGAGGCCTGGTGGGCGTTGCCGCGATTCAGGTAATAAACCGCATTCGGTTTTTCACCAATCGCCTGGGTGTAATTGCTAATTGCTGGGCCGTAACTTTTTAGATTGAAATAGGCATTGCCGCGATTGTTATAAAACATCGCCATGTCTTTTTTACCTATCCAATTTTTTTGGAGCATAAAATTGTAATCGTCCAACGTGAATTGAAAACGCCCCAAACGATAATTACAACCGGCGCGTCCCCAATAGGCAAGGCGCAGGTCGCTAGCCTTCGCGCTTGATTGAATGATGTCGTTATATTTTTTTATAAGGTCAACACAAGTCGGTTTGACCTGCGCCGCATTAACGTTATTTCCATTATTGATAACGGGTGGCGTTGTGGTGGAATCGGCGGGCAACAGGGGTGTGCCAAGTTGCGCCACGCGCTTGGTGGGTTGGTTGCTGTTGGCCGTGATGTCAAATTGGTTAGCCTGTGCCTGGTGCGTTATGGCGAGCATCGCCAATAATAATGCTATGGGCGCGATGGCTGTTGTATCTATCGCGCGAGATGTTTTTTTTGTGATTCCCCCATCTGTTTCTGTAGATATTGCCAGCTGGTTGTTTTTAAGGTTTGCAATCATTATTTGAATTCTACAGAATTATTATCTTGCCTGCAATCAAATTATTTTGGCCGGCTTACTACGCCGCCGGGTGTCGGGGCGATGACGCCGGTGGTGGTCCGCAGGGTCAGGGGCAGGCCGCGCAATACCCGCGCCGCCAAAAAGCCGAAACCATAGGCCTCCAAATTGTCGGCGATGATTTTATCGGTTACGGCGTCGAGGCTTTTTAGCGCGGTGTTTTTTTTAAGGCCGGCCTGTAAATAATTCATAATAGTTTGGTTGTGCCGCCCGCCGCCGGCCACCAATATTATTTTTGGCGCGGCGGGCAAGTTATCAACCGCATGAATAATGGCGCGCGCCGTAAAAAAACTTAAGGTCGCCAAATCGTTGTTGATTGCATTATTGGCTGGTTTGCTGGGGATATCGCGCCACACCATTTTTGCAAAATAATCGCGGTCGAGCGATTTTGGCATGGCACGGTTAAAAAAACCATCTGCCATCCAGCGCGCCACCAAGGCTTCATCGGCCTTACCCTGCGATGCCATTGCGCCATCTTTATCCCTTTCTTTTTTCATATATTTTTTTGCGTAATCGTCAATCAGCGCGTTGCCTGGGCCGACGTCGGCGGCCCATAAATTATTTTGGAAATTATCATGGCCGAGATCGCCGGCGGAAATATCATCTTGCGCAACCAGCGTGATATTGGCCACCCCGCCGATATTTAAAAAAACCACCGGCCGGGGCAGGTTAAAAAAATCCGCCACCGCCTGGTGCATCAACGGCATCAACGGCGCGCCCTGGCCGCCCATCATCACATCGCGCTGGCGAAATTGCCATACCACCGGGGTGTTAAATGTTTCGGCCAAGGCCTTGCCATCACCCAATTGACATGTCATTTTTTTTTGCGGCGCGTGGTAAATGGTTTGGCCATGAAAACCAATCGCGTCTATAGCCTGCGGTGATAACCGATGGTCGGCCAAGAACTGGTCGATGGCGACGCGATGCAGGTTGGTGATAACCGCCGCCGGTTCAGAAAAAATCGGGTCGATGTCATCGCGCCCGAACCATGATTTTATGTTGTCGCGAACATTTGCATCATAGGCAAAAAAACCTTGCGCGCCGAACTTTATAATTTTTTCACCATCGGTGGTAATAATGCCAAGGTCGATACCATCGGCGGATGTCCCCGTCATTGAACCTAAGATATTATAAATAGCCACGATAGCGATAATTTATCCTTGCTGTGTTTTTTTAGCTTTTTATTTTTTGGTTGCTCGGGTCGTATAGGGCATCGATTTGCGCCGTAATACCATGTTCTTGGTCGCCAATCACGACGGCCAATTTTTGTTGCTTCAACCAGTCATCGCTAACGCCGTCTTTATTGGTAACATAACCCATGCCGATGGATTTATTCAGCCGGTAACCCCACGCGCCCGATGTCACCATCCCCACCATCTGGTCGGGCTTGCCCTGCATCACGATGGCTTCCTCGTGATAACAAAGTGGTGCCTTTGGCGTGGCATCATTAAAATAAAATTGCACCAATCGACGTGACGGCGCGCCAAGTTTTTCGGCTTTCTCCATCGCGGTGGCGGTGGCGGCCTTGCCGATGAAATCTTTTTTGTTCATGCGGGCGGTGAAGGCCAAACCAGATTCCACCAAATTATCATGCCACGCCATGTCGTGACCATAGTGGCGATAGGCTTTTTCTAACCGACAACTATTCAAACAATGATAACCCGCCATGCCAAGCCCGACATCCTTTCCCGCCGCCAAAATTTTTTCTATCACATACTCGCCCATCTCGCTCGAGACATAAATTTCGTAACCCAGCTCACCAACATAGGTCAGGCGCGATACCCGCACCGGCGCGTAGCCAATTTCAAATTCGCGCGACGTGCCAAATGGGAAATGCTGGTTATCAAGGTTTTCTAATTTTTCGCCGGTGACCAGCGATAATAATTTTCGCGATTCCGGCCCCATGATGCCGAGCATCGCCATGCCGGCCGAAATATCAATAACCTCGACCCCCGAAAATTGTGATTGGTATTTTTGCAGGCGCGTCAAATCGCGCACGCCCGATGCCGAACCGGTAACCACCATGAATTGGTTTTCGCCAAGCCGCGTGATGGTCAGGTCGGCCTCCACCCCGCCGTGGTCGTTCAGCCATTGCGTATAAACCACCTTGCCAATTTTTACATCGATGTTGTTGCATGACAAATGGTTTAGCAACGGCAACGCGCCCGTGCCCATTACCATGAATTTGTGGAACGAACATTGGTCATAGAGGGCAACGCGGTCGCGGGTGGTGATACCCTCCATCATGGCGCGGTCGTGCCAATTTTGCAAAAACCAAGAATAGTGGTAGCCATCGACCAGCTTGCCATTGTTGTCGGGGCCTTTAAAAAACCCGGGGCGTTCCCAGCCGCCGGCCTCGCTCATCACCGCGCCCTGCGCCAACATGGCATGGTGGAACGGCGACCGCCGCACGCCGCGACCGGTTTCAAATTGGCGATAAGGGTAATGCAACGCATAAAGCAACCCCAAGGTCTCGGTGGTGCGGTCCTTCAAAAATTCTTTGCTGTTGGTGTAAAATTGCAAACGGCTGGGTTCGTTCCCCGAAAGATCCTCCGACGGGTAACCGTTCTTCACCCACTCGGCGATCATTTTCCCCGCGCCAGGCGCGGTTTGAATACCGGTCGAATTAAAACCAGTCGCGACAAAAAAATTATCGATAGCCGGCGCGCGACCAATGTGAAATTTCACATCGGGTGTAAAACTTTCGGGGCCGTTGAAGAATAAATTGATGCCGGCCTTTTCCAGCATGGGGAAGCGGTTCAGGGCCATGTTAAAAACCTGCTCGAAATGGTCGAAATCCTCGGGCAAGGTATCGAATTCAAAATCCTCGGGGATACCATCCAGCCCCCAGGTTTTCGCCCCGGGCTCAAACGCGCCGAGCAATATCTTGCCAGCATCTTCCTTGTAATAGGCAAATTCGTCTGGCACGCGGATGACCGGCATGTCGCGTGGGCAATCGGCCATTGGTTCGGTGACGATGTAAAAATGCTCGGCGGCCTGCAATGGCAAGGACACCCCGACCGATTTGGCAATGTCGCGCGACCACATGCCGCCGCATAAAATAATATTATCGCAATCGATGGTGCCGGCCTCGGTTTCGACCCCCAGCACTTTCCGCCCGGCGGTGATAATTTTTGTTACCTTGCAATTTTCCTTCACCACCGCGCCCTTTTGCCGTGCCGCCTTGACCATCGCCTGGGTCAGGTCGATGGGGTTGACCTGACCATCGCCATGGGTATAGGTCGCGCCGACCACGCCGTCGATATTTAAATAGGGGTAACGTTCCCTCAACCCCTCGGGCGGCAAGACCTCAATCTTCACGCCATGGTAACGGCTGATGTCCTTCAGCCGCTTAAATTCATGGAAACGCTCGTCATTGAGCGCGACCGATATCGACCCGGGTTGTTTGAAACCAATATCGGTGCCGGCGTTTTTGCTTAAATCTTTCATAAATTCAACCCCGTAGCAGGCAATACGCGCCAGGGCATGGGTCAGGCGCATTTGCCCAACCAAACCGGCGGCGTGCCACGTGGTGCCGGAGGTTAATTTTTTCCGTTCGAGCAAAACCGCCGACAGGCCCATCTGGGCCAAATGCCACAGGGTCGCCGCCCCCACCGCGCCGCCGCCCAACACCACTACGTCATATTTTTCGTTTGCCATGTTTCTTTCCATGCTTTTTATTTTTTTATTTGTCTAGCTTTATTTATCTAGCTTAAAATCGCCACAGGTTGTATCATAATCCGCGGCCATGGTATCACAAATTTTTTTCGCGGTATAGAAGTTATTGCGGACGCCACCCGGTGGGGTTTTAAACATTATCATAAGATTGTCGTTGCTGGGTGCCGCGATGTAATAACGGCGACCTTGATAAGTAAAGCTATCGCTATTATTTTTATTGCTATTACCGACGTCAACCGCCGGCGTGCCGCGCACCAGCACAAAATAATTCATTCCGCTTTGCAGGGTGATGTCGGCCGACCGCAGAAGGGCCAGGTTGCTGGCACGGGCTTGGCTGGTGTAACCATTGCCCAAAAAATAAACATGATACATATTGGCCGAAAGTTTTTGCGAAGCAAACCCGCCAAATAACCCGCTGTTTGGGCGATAACCGCTACAGCCGATTAACAACAAGGTGGCCAACATGGCGGTCAAGACGCCGGCCAACCGGCGGGTCAGCGTTGGTATGGGTTGCGTGGAAATAGGGCGGGGGAACATCTTGGCCATTTGCCGAGAACCTAGAGTTTTTTTCTAATTTTGGCAAGATTGTTTGTTTTTTGCTTATTTTGGCCTGGTTTTTGTAAAGGTTAAGGCTTGGCGTGCTTTATCTTGACTTTTCGCCACGTAGGTTATAGGTAGCATAAGGCGCGTTTTATTTATTTTTATTTTTTTCAGTTTATGTCTATTTTTTCCAATTTATTTTCGAGCGATAACGAACGGGTAATAAAGAAATTTCACCCCTTGATAACGCGCATCAATGGGCTGGAGGGGGCGATGGAAAAATTGTCGGCGCGCGATTGCCGAAATAAAATCGAAACCTGGAAAAAACAAGTCGCCGCCAGCAAAGATATCAAGGCGACATTGGATAAATTATTGCCCGAGGTTTTTGCCCTAACGCGCGAGGCCGCCAAACGCACTCTGGCCCTGCGCCATTTTGACGTGCAATTGATGGGCGGTATCGTCTTGCATCAGGGGGCGATTTGCGAAATGAAAACCGGTGAGGGTAAAACATTGGTCGCAACCCTGGCGGCGGTGCTTAATTCCCTGGCCGGGCGCGGCGTGCATGTGGTAACGGTTAATGATTATTTGGCGAAGCGCGACGCCAATTGGATGGGTAAGGTTTATGAATTTTTGGGGTTATCGGTTGGCGCGATTGTGCCCGGGCTGGAGGATGACGCGCGGAAACTTGCCTACGCCGCCGACATTACCTATGGCACCAACAACGAATTTGGTTTTGATTACCTGCGCGACAATTTAAAATTATCGCTTGATACGCTGGTGCAACGCGGGCATTTTTTTGCCGTGGTTGACGAGGTCGATTCGATTTTAATCGACGAGGCACGCACGCCGCTGATTATTTCTGGCCCGACCAACGAAACATCTGACCTTTATTACGCGATAGACGCGTTGATGCCGCTGTTGAAAAAGGGCGATTTTGAATTGAGCGAAAAAGAACGCACCATTAACCTGACCGACGCTGGCCACCAACGATTGGAAGAATTGATAAAACAAAAAACCAAGCTAATGCCCGAAGGCGGGCTGTTTGATTTTGAAAACCTGCGGCTGTTGCATCACGCCGACCAGGCACTGCGCGCCCATTATTTATTCAAGCGCGACAAGGATTATATTGTCAAGGACGGCCAAGTGATTATCATCGATGAATTTACCGGCCGCATGATGATTGGCCGGCGGTATTCAGACGGCTTGCACCAGGCGTTGGAGGCCAAGGAAAAGGTCGCGGTCGAACCCGAAAACCAAACCATTGCATCGACCACGTTCCAGAATTATTTCCGGCTTTATGAAAAATTATCGGGCATGACCGGCACCGCCATGACCGAATCGGCTGAGTTTGACGAAATTTATAAATTACAAGTCATCGCCATTCCGACCAATCAAAACATGGTGCGGAAAGATTACGACGATGAAATTTATCGCACCGCCGAGGAACGCGACGAGGCCGTGGTGAAGGAAATTCTGGCGGCGCAAAAAAATGGCCAACCGGTGTTGGTCGGCACGGTGTCGATTGAAAAGTCGGAAGAATTTGCCGCCCTGCTGAAGAAAAAAAATATTGATTTCCAAGTTTTGAACGCCCGCCACCATGAGAGCGAGGCAACGATTATCGCCGATGCCGGCCGGATTGGCGCGGTAACAATCGCCACCAACATGGCGGGGCGCGGCACCGACATTCAACTTGGTGGCAATTTTGAACTTCATGCAAAAATGCTCGGGGCCGAAATAAACGACACCAGTGTGTTGAAAAGGGAGCTAGCCAAATTGGAAAAAGAAATAAAAGAAAACAAGGAAAAGGTTTTAAAGGCCGGCGGGTTATATATCATCGGCACCGAACGCCACGAAAGTCGCCGTATCGACAACCAATTGCGCGGTCGCGCCGGGCGGCAGGGCGACCCGGGGGCGTCTAAATTTTTTATATCATTGCAAGATGATTTGATGCGGATTTTTGGTTCGGAAAAAATTGATTCGATGTTGAAAACCTTGGGGTTGCAACGGGGTGAGGCGATTATCCACCCGTGGATTTCCAAGGCGTTGGAAAAGGCGCAGAAAAAGGTCGAGGAGCGCAATTTTGAAATTAGAAAACATTTGTTAAAATACGACGATGTGATGAACGACCAGCGCAAAATTATTTTCAATTTGCGCAAACAGGTGATGCGCGAGCAAAACGCCGCCGAGGTTGCCGCCGGATTTGTCGCGCCGTTGTTAAGCGGTGCGCTGGAGCGATTCATGCCGGCCAAGGCGTTGCCGGAACAATGGCAATTGCCGGCCCTGGCCGAATTTTGTAAAAAAACATTCGACGTCGATTTGCCGGTCGCCAAGTGGCAGGAAGAAAACACATTAAACGAAAAAAACATCACCGCCTTGGTCGAAAAAACCACAAGCGAAAAATGGAAAAGTTTGCAAAAAAAACTGGGCAAGGAAGATTGGCAACAACTCACGGTCGGTTTGTTCCTGCAGGTGTTGGACCATTTGTGGAAAGAGCATTTGCGCCATCTGGATCATTTGCGGAGTGGTATCGGCCTGCGTGCCTATGGCCAGCGCGACCCGCTGAATGAATATAAGCAGGAGGCCTTCGCCATGTTTGAACAATTATTGGCGATGATTCAAGAAACCGTGGTCGGGATGATGAGCCACCTGCAGGTTGAAAAAAAATCGGCCGATGGTGAGGGCAATAGCGAAAACCTAGCGGCAATGGGCGAGGCCGGGCTTGCGGCGCGCAACATTGCCGGCGAGATGGCTGGGGCGAATGGCGGCGGCATTACCCCACCGCCGTCGCGCAACAGCCCATGCCCATGCGGGTCGGGTAAAAAATACAAACATTGCCACGGGGCGATTGTTTAAATTTTGCAAAATTGATGGATGGTTTCGACGATGAGCAACGACAAAATAATCGACAAAAAAACCGTGGAGCATATCGCGCGGTTGAGCAAAATAAAATTGACCGACGCGGAGAAGGAACGACTCATCCCCGAATTAAACAATATTTTATCGCTGGTGAGTAAATTGAAAGACATACCGGATAGCGTAGAACCATTGATGTCGGTGTTGGAGGTGGCCTTAAGCAACTTGCCCGAAGCGCAAGAAGCGATATTGCCCATGATGCCCGATGAGGTTGGCGAAAAAAACAACGCCGTCGATTTGTTAAAAATAGCGCGTAATGCCAAAGAAATGGGCGAGGGCGGTTTTTTTGTCGTGCCAAAGGTTGTCGGCGGCGTCGGCGATAATGGCGAGTAATAGTCGAAAAAATAACAACAGAGATAACATCATGGATAAAAAACAAATTCTATCGTTGGACATGGTTGGGGCAGTAACGGCCTTGCGCAACATGGAAATCAGCGCGGTGGAATTGACGCAAACTTACCTTGATGAAATTGCGGCGCGGAATGATACCCTCAATGCCTACATCACCGTTACCCCCGACCGCGCATTGGCCGATGCAAAGCAGGCCGATAAAGATATTGCTGATAAGAATTTTAAAGACTTAACCGGCATACCGCTGGGGATAAAAGATTTGTTTTGCACCAAGGGGATTTACACCACCGCCGCGTCGAAAATGCTGGCTGATTTTGTGCCGCCGTATGAATCAACCGTGACGCAAAAATTGTGGGACGCCGGCGCGGTGTGTTTGGGCAAAACCAACATGGACGAATTTGCCATGGGGTCAACCACCAGCACCGGTTATCACCGCGAAAAAAAACGCGTCGTGCCGACGATAAACCCGTGGAGTCCGAATTTATGGACTAAGAATTTTAATATGGAACGCGACCCCCTGACCGCTGGTGGGTCGTCGGGCGGGTCGGCGGCGGCGGTGGCGGGGTTGATGGCACTTGGCGCAACCGGCAGTGACACCGGCGGGTCGATTCGCCAACCCTGCGCCTTCACCGGTTTGGTCGGGGTGAAGCCGACCTATGGCCGGTGTTCGCGTTACGGCATGGTGGCATTTGCCAGCTCGCTGGACCAGGCGGGGGTGATGACGCGGTCGGTGCGCGACGCGGCATTGATGCTGGGGGTAATCGCCGGCCATGACCAGCGCGATTCGACCAGCGCGAATTTACCCGTGCCAAAAAAACAATGGCTCGACGCGGTGGAGAAGGGCAAGAATGAGGGGTTGAAGGGGTTGCGGGTAGGTTATTTAGGTGGGGCAAATTCAGAGATATTTAATTTATTAACCAAGAAGTATGAAAAAATAAAATGTTTAGATATTGCTAACGAATATTTGCAGGTTAAAGAAAAATTTAATAATGGCATATCAACCTATTATATCATTGCGCCGGCCGAGGCGGCATCCAACCTCGCCCGTTACGATGGGGTGCGGTATGGTTTGCGCAGTGATGGCAAGAACCTAAATGATATGTATGAAAACACGCGGCGCGATGGGTTTGGCAATGAAGTAAAACGCAGGATTCTTATCGGCAATTATGTGCTCTCGGCTGGCTATTACGACGCCTATTTCAAAAAGGCGCAACAGATAAGACGCATGATGTGCGAAGAATTTTTTAAATTATTTAGAGATTATGATGTTATTCTCTTACCTACAACAAATACTTATGGTGCCTTTGCCTTGAATACAAAATTTAGTGACCCGACCGAAATATACAAACAAGATTTTTTAACTATACCAGCATCCTTGGCGGGAGTGCCCGCAGGTGTATTGCCATTACCACCAAGAAGAGAAGGCGTGTTGCCAGCAGGGTTACAAGTCATCTGCAAACATTACGACGAAGCAACCATGTTCCGCGTCATGGGCGCGCTGGAGCAAGCATTTAATATCCCCACCACCGACAACCTCCTAAAAAGAAACAACATAACATGACGCAACAACAATTTATTTTGAAGGGCAAAACCGGCGATTGGGAATTGGTCGTCGGGTTGGAGGTTCACGCCCAAGTGATTTCAAATTCAAAATTATTTTCGCGCGCCAGCACCGATTTCGGCGGCGCACCAAACAGCCACGTGGCATTGTTCGACGCCGCGCTCCCCGGGCAATTGCCGGTCATCAACCGCGAATGCGTGCGCCAGGCGGTGCGCACCGGCCTGGCATTAGGGGCAAAAATAAACCCAGTTTCGGTCTTTGCCCGCAAAAATTATTTCTACGCCGACCTGCCCCAAGGGTATCAAATTTCGCAATTTGATAAACCGGTGGTGGGGGAGGGGGCCATCACCATCGACCTGGAAAATGGCACGCAAAAAACCATCGGCATCGAACGATTGCATTTGGAACAAGACGCCGGCAAATCGATTCACGATCTATCGCCGACAGAATCCTATATCGACCTTAATCGGTCGGGTGTCGCCCTGATGGAAATTGTTTCAAAACCCGACATGACCTCGCCCGAGGAAGCCGGTTTGTATGTCACCAAATTGCGCGCCCTCCTTCGCCATATTGGCACGTGCGATGGCAATATGCAGGAGGGTAGCCTGCGCGCCGACGTTAATGTCTCGGTAAGAAAAGTCGGCGACAAAAATTTGGGGATTCGCGCCGAATTAAAAAATATCAATTCGATAAAATTCGTGCGCGATGCAATAGTGGTCGAGGCGAAACGGCAAATCGCGCTCCTTGAACGGGGTGAAAAAATGGTGCAGGAAACGCGGCTTTATGATGCCGACAAAAACGAAACCCGCCCGATGCGGGATAAGGAAGATGCCGCCGATTACCGCTACTTCCCCGACCCCGACCTTTTGCCCTTGGTGCTAAGCGATGAATTCATCGCCGAATGCGAGGATTCGATTCCTATCCTGCCCGACGAACAAAAAAAACAATGGGAAGCAGATTACGGCCTCAGCGGTTACGACGCCAGCCAATTGTTGGCCGAACGCGACATCGCCGATTATTTTGAAACCGCGGTGGCGGCGTTGAAAGAAAAATCAGCCGCCAAAATTCTCGCCAATTGGATATTGGGCGATTTGTTCGCCAACCTGAACAAACATAATTTAACCATAGGCGACAGCCCGATTATCGCCAGCAACCTGGCCGGGTTGGTTAATGAATTGCAGGCCGGTAGCATCTCCGGCAAAATGGCGAAGGATGTTTTTGCCGACATGTGGGGGCATGATGGTGGGGGCAAAACCGCCGCCGATATTATCAAGGAAAAAGGCCTGGCGCAGGTTTCAGACAAGGGGGCGATTGAAAAACTCGCCGCCGATGTCATGGCGCAAAACCCGACCCAAGTCGCCGATTACAAATCGGGCAATGAAAAGGTTTTTGGCTTCCTGGTCGGGCAGTTGATGAAATTATCGAAAGGTTCAGCCAACCCGTCCCTTGCCAACCAAGTGCTAAAAGATTTATTAAACAAATAACATGAAAAAAATTCTCACCTTATTTTTATTGCTCGCCATGGTGACGGTGACCAATGGGTGCCGTTCAAAATGCGCGCCGTTGGATAGAACCTACCCCAGCCGGCAAGACAAAAACCAAGCACAAGCCACGCAAGCCGACCAGGTAACCGACCGAGTCAGTTTCGCCCTCAGCAATTGCAACAAACAGCAATTTGCTTTTATTGCAAAACCATTTATAGGTGGCTAATGGCATTTGTATCAGATAAATTTTTGGCGGCGTGGCGGCCGCATTATCGCCCCCTCGCGGCGGCGGCGAAATCTTGGGCGTTTGACGAAGCCAAAAAATTGGTCGCGCGCTACGAAAATAAAAAACCAATCACCGGCGCGGTGGTGTTTGAAACCGGTTACGGCCCATCGGGCCTGCCGCATATCGGCACATTTGGCGAGGTTCTCCGCACCACCATGGTGCGCCAAGCCTTCGCCATTTTGTCCGACATCCCAACCAAATTAATTTGCTTTTCCGACGATATGGACGGCTTCCGCAAAGTCCCAACCAACGTGCCGAACCAGGAAATGCTCCAAAAATACTTGGGCATCCCCTTGACCCGCGTGCCCAATCCATTTACCGACGGTGCCTATGCCAAATACAAAAGCTACGGCGAACAAAATAACGCGCGATTGCGCGACTTCCTCGACCAATTTTGGTTTGATTATGAATTTATGTCATCGACCGAACAATATACGTCGGGTTTTTTTGACGCGCAATTAAAAAAATACTTGAAACACCATGATGATATTTTGGCGGTGATGTTGCCAACCCTGGGGGCGGAACGGCAGTCGACCTATTCGCCATTTTTGCCAATTCACCCCGAAACCGGTGTGGTGTTGCAGGTGCCGGTTATCAAAACCAATGTCGACAAAAATACCATTACCTATCTGCATGACGGCAAGGAAATCGAACAATCGATATTGGGTGGCCAATGCAAATTGCAATGGAAACCCGATTGGTCAATGCGGATGCAGGCACTGAATATCGATTACGAAATGGCGGGCAAGGACTTGATTCCATCGGCCGAGCTCGCGCTCGATATCATCGGCAAAACCGGTGGCACGCCGCCGCTGGTATTTCACTACGAATTGTTTTTGGATGACAAGGGGCAAAAAATTTCAAAAAGCAAAGGCAACGGCCTAACGATGGAGGAATGGTTGCGCTACGCGCCAAAGGAATCCTTGGCTTACTTCATGTATCAAAAACCAAAAACCGCCAAGCGATTATTTTTTGACATTATCCCCAAAAATGTCGACGAATATTACCAGCAATTAAACGCCCTGCATAAACAATCTGGCGAGAAAAAATACGGCGAGATGCTCGACAACACGGTGTTCCATATATCCCCAGAACATTGGCAAGACAGCCTTGCGCCGGCGGTGTCATTTTCGCTCCTGCTTCATTTGGTTTCGGCGTCTGACGCCAGCGATAAAAAAATCCTCTGGGGTTTTATTAATAATTATTATAAAGATGTCGATGCGGCCAAGGACAAAGCCCTCGACGCGTTGGTTGGCTTTGCGATTCGTTATTACGAGGATTTTGTCAAACCCCACAAGAAATTTAAAAAACCAAACGAGACGGAAAAACAATGGCTGGTCGATTTGTCTGCTGATTTGCAAGCCACCGACGCCACCACGCCCGAGGATTTGCAAACCATCATCTACGAACGGGGCAAAAAAACCACTTTAGAATTACGCGCCTGGTTTCAATTGCTTTATGAAACATTGCTGGGCCAGGTCGAGGGGCCACGCCTGGGCAGTTTTATCACCCTATTTGGTCGCGAAAAATTCATCGGGTTGATAGACGCGGCGGTAGAGTAGAAAGACCAACACTCGCTTCATTTTCTCTCTTGACTATAATTATTATTAGTATACTAGTTTAAAGATAATGATAAAAAGAGTATTACTAACTTTCGCTATGGTTTTGGCTGTGTTTGGCATGGTTGGGTTTGTACCCAAAAATGCTAAAGCTGAAATAGGATTAAAACTATCCATTACTCCTCAAGTTGGCGTTGGCGTTGTTGTTGCTGAGGGTGGTTGTTCTGGCCTTTTGTCAAAATGCGATGTGATAATGGGGGGATTCAAAGCTTCTGTCGGCTATAAAGATTATATCTATATTGGCACGGGTTTTAACTATAGTGGCGATGCGTTAACATATCTTGGGAAAAATAGTTTAGAAAATATTGGCCTATATAACAGCACAAGTTATGTGTCTTACGTTCCTTTGGTTATAGGCACAAACGCCCTCAAGATAAGACTAACAGATAAATTATCTCTGTCGAGCGGGGTGTACGCGGGAGTGGCTTTTTATACGGAGGTTATAACGGGGAGGAGGAGTAACTTTGCTGAGTATTATATAAAAGAAAGTAGCACTCATCCGATAGTCGGTGGCACGTTTGACCTTAATTATTCCGTAACGCCGTCGTTTCAGTTGACATTGGCCAATGATTTTGCTGGGTTGATAAGGTCTGCTCCTTATGACGTAGATAGAGTTTCTGGTTTTACCTCAGGAACGACGACAAGTAATAAAACAACCAGCGATAATGATTCTGATATATTTTATTATAGCTTCGGACTGGGGGCAAGCTATAGTTTTTAAAAGGAATAAAAATATATTATTTTTTAAGAAATTATAAATGAAAAAACAAAAATCATTTTTGCAATTTATCGTTTCATTTTTCACTTCGTTGAGAATGGCTAGGGTAGGATATTTTGTATCTTATGTTGTGTTATTTTTCTTCCTTGCATTGCTTAATCAAAATGAAGAAATCAGTTATAATAGTTACTTAATATTATATGTAGTAGCTATTGTATCTATGGCAATGGTCTGGAGTGCTAGAGCAAGAGATATAGGAATAAATGTCACTAGCGTGGTTATTTTTTATGCCGTGGTGATTGCATGGTCTTGGTTTGAAAGAGACGTGGTATTTTTATTGTTATTAATAGGGGTGCCATTGTTAATTATTCGATCCAATCGTTATAGAAAAAATAAATAAATAGTCTCTTATAATTTTTTTGCAGAATCGATTTTAAAACTAATAGGTGGCATTTGCCATTATCCTTTTGCTCTGCTATAGTCGCGTTGGTTGCTTTCTACCCGTTATTATTGATGGGGGCGACCAATAGAAATTAGGTGTAACATGAAAAAGGCGGAAGTGGCGGCATGGCTGGAAGAACGTAAAATTGACGAAGTTGAATGCTCGATGCCAGATTTAAATGGCATCATGCGCGGGAAGATAATTCCCGCTAAAAAATTTTTGGAAGATTACGAACGCGGCATTCGCATGCCGATGGAGGTTTTGAAAGAAACCGTCAATGGCGAATATATCTGGGATGACGAAGTCATCCAAGATACCGACGGCGACCTGCAGATGGTGCCGGATTTTTCGTCCCTCAGCCTGGTGCCGTGGTATAAAAACCCAACGGCGCAGGTGGTGTGCGACGTGGTCTACCCCAGCGACGGCAAACATAATGACAAGGCCGGCCAAGAATTACCCTTCGCGCCGCGCTCGGTTTTAAAACATGTGTTAAAATTATATGACGACATGGGGTTAAAACCGGTGGTCGCGCCCGAATTGGAATTTTATTTGGTGCAAAAAAACCTCGACCCCGATTTGCCATTGCTCACCCCCGAATCCTTAACTGGTCGCCAAGACCAATCGGGGCAAGGTTACGGCATCGAACGATTGAATAATTTTGACCATGTGGTCGACCAACTTTATAATTACTCCGAAAAAATGGATATCGACGTCGATACCATCGCCTTGGAATCTGGGCCGGCGCAGGTCGAATTTAATTTTAACCACGGCGACCCATTGTCGCTGGCCGACCAAGTTTTTATGTTCAAGCGCATGGCGCGCCAGGTCGGGTTAGAAAAAGGTATGTTCGTTACCTTCATGGCGCGGCCCTATGAAAACCACACTGGTTCGGCGATGCATCTTCACCAATCGGTGGTGGATAAGGTCACCGGTCAAAATCTATTCGCCGAGCTCGACGGCCGCAATAGCCGCAAGTTGTTTTATTACATCGGCGGGCTACGTAAATATATTTCCCATTGCTTCCCAATGTTCGCGCCCAATATCAATAGTTATCGGCGCATCACACCATACAGCGACGCACCGATTAACACCCACTGGGGGCTGGATAACCGCACGGTCGGGCTTCGCGTGCCGGCGTCTGAGGTGAAAAATCGCCGCGTCGAAAACCGCATCATCGGTGCCGATTGCAACCCCTATCTTGCCTTCGCCGCCAGCCTTGCCGCCGGCCTCTTGGGCCTGCGCGAGCGGGTTTCGCCCGGCCGCCCGACCGAGGGCGATGCCTACAAATTGGCCTTCAGCCTGCCGCATAATTTGCAGGATGCTATTTATAAAATGAGCCACTCGAAACAAATGAAATCCATCATCGGCGAGGATTTCATCGCGCTTTTCAGCGCGGTCAAATTGCACGAATATAATAAATTTCACCGCGTTATCAGCTCGTGGGAGAGAGAGCACTTGCTTTTGAATATCTAATCAGATATATTTTTATTAGAAAAATAAAATATTTCTTAACCAAATAGGAGAGGTTATCAATGACAAATATTCTACATAATGTGGACGACGCGACATTAAAAAAATACGACATCGCGCATCATATTCACCCCTTCACCGACCATAAGGCACTTGCCGACGCTGGCGGACCACGCATCATCACCTCGGCCTCGGGTTGTTACCTGACCGATAAACTCGGCAATAAAATTTTGGACGGCATGGCTGGCCTGTGGTGCGCCACCATCGGTTATGGCAACACCGACATGGCCAAGGCCGTCAGCGACCAGGTTAAGGAACTTTCCTATTACAATACATTTTTTAAAACCAGCCACCCGCCGGTGATTGCCCTGTCAAAAAAATTGGCGGAGCTTCATAACAAACCGCGCGACAAGCAATTAAATTATTTTTTCTTTGGCTCCTCGGGCTCTGAATCGAACGACACGGTTTTGCGTTTGGTGCGACGTTATTGGCAATTAAAGGGCAAACCCGAAAAAATGCACGTCATTTCGCGCAAAAATGCCTACCATGGTTCGACCATCGCCGGTTTAAGCTTGGGCGGCATGGGTTACATGCACGACCAAACCCCGGGGATGATTCCCGGCATCCACCATGTGCGCCAACCATATTGGTATGGCGAGGGCGGCGAGATGAGCGAGGACGAATTCGGTTTGCTCTGCGCCAAGGCGGTTGAGGATAAAATAAACGAACTGGGGGTTGATAAGGTCGCGGCCTTTATCGGCGAACCGGTGCAGGGGGCGGGCGGCGTTATTATTCCGCCAAAAACCTATTGGCCAGCGGTTGCTGAGATTTGTAAAAAACACGGCATCCTGCTGGTAATGGACGAGGTTATCTGCGGCTTTGGCCGGTTGGGCACGTGGTTCGGTCATCAACATTACGACCTCGACCCCGATTTGGTAACCATGGCCAAGGGCTTGTCATCGGGCTATGTGCCGATGTCGGGCGTGGCGGTGAAAAAACACGTGCTCGACACGCTGGATACCGCCAATGACGATTTTGCCCATGGCTACACCTACAGCGGCCACCCGGTGGGTGCGGCCGCGGCCTTGAAAAATTTGGAAATCATCGAAGACCAAAAATTGATTGAGAAGGTTAAAAACGAAACCGGGCCATATCTTGCCAAAAAATTGGCGGAGATAAGCGACATGCCAATTGTTGGTCAGGTGCGTTCCCTGGGGCTTATCGGTGCCATCGAATTGGTTAAGGATAAAAAAACGCGGGCGCGCTTCCCGAACGAGGGGTCAACCGGCACGGTCTGTCGCGACCATTTCTTCGCCCATAATGTTATTTTGCGTGCGACGCGCGATACCATGTTGATATCGCCGCCGCTGATTATTGACAAGAATCAAATCGACGACATGTTTGCCGTGATTAAAACCTGTCTTGATTTAACATGGAAAGACGTCAATAAATAATATAGAATAGATCGCCCTTTATTTTTTATGAAGGGCGCAAGATAATGGCCACGGGAATGGGATAGGGTCATTATCTGGGACGATTAAATAGCAAAGCGTCAAGAGGGTAAAAAAAACATCATGGAAAATAGCTCCTCCACCAATGGGGAGAAATCCCCAAGCATCCCCCAGCACCAACGGCGAAAAATTTTGTCGCCCGGTCTTGGGATCTACCGGTGGGAGATAACCATGGTGCTGTCGATATTGCATCGCTTCAGCGGCGTGTTTTTATGGTTGGTGGCGGTGGTGGCCTTGTTACTGCTCAGCGACCGCGTGCTATTGCATTTTTTTACCGCGCCCGATAGTTTCGTTGCGCCGCTGGTTGGTTTTATTGCGACCATTGCCAAAGATTTTTCTTATATTATTTTGGCACCAGTGTTTTTTGCCCTGTTTTTTCACGGCCTAAATGGCATACGCCATTTTTTTTGGGACATGGGTTTCGGTTATAATATCAAGGTTGCCCGTGCCAGCGCGTGGCTGGTCATCGGTCTGTCGTTGCTGGCGACCGTGATTATTGCTATGACAATGTGGCGTCTACATTCATAATAAAATAAAAAATATAACATCATGGCCAATTTTTTCAGCAAGCGTAAAAAAACCACGCGCCATTGGCTTGGCCAACGTGTGTCGGCGGTGTTGATGTTGGTGATTGCTGTTTACCTGGCGTCGGTGCTGGCCGATAATAATTTTGCCTTGCCACAACTTGCCGATTTGGCGGGCAATGGATTGGTTGTTGTTATGGCCTTGGGGTTTTTGGTGTTGTTCGACCATGGCAAATTGGGGTTCGAGGTCATTATCGAGGATTACGTGCATGAGACCACCCCGCAACATGTCGCGTTGTTTTTTAACAATGCGGCGGCGTGGGTTTTTAAAATACTCACCCTGGTGGTGGCCTATTATATATTTAGGGGGGAAATCTGATGACAAAATCATACAACATTATCGACCATTATTATGACGTGGTGGTGGTGGGTTCGGGTGGCGCGGGGTTGCGCGCGACATTGGGCCTGGCCGAGGCCGATTTAAAAACCGCCGTCATCAGCAAGGTTTTCCCAACCCGCAGTCACACCGTCGCGGCGCAGGGCGGCATTTCGGCGGCCTTAGGCAACGAAGCCGCCGATGATTGGCAATGGCATTTTTATGACACGGTGAAGGGAAGCGATTGGCTGGGCGACCAAGATGCGATTGAATATATGACGCACGAGGCTATTCCCGCGGTTATCGAATTAGAACGTTATGGTTTGCCGTTTAGCCGCAACGCCGATGGTAAAATTTATCAACGGCCGTTTGGCGGCATGACCACACAATTTGGCGATGGGCCGCCGGCCCTGCGCACCTGCGCCGCGGCCGACCGCACCGGTCATGCCATGCTTCACACCCTTTACCAACAGTCGCTCAAGGCCAAGGCCGAATTTTTTGTTGAATATGTCGCGATTGATTTATTGACCAGCGGCACGGGTAAGGACATTGAAATCTTGGGCGTCTTGGCGTGGAATTTGGCCGACGGCACGTTGCATCGCTTTTACGGGCAAAAAACCGTGCTGGCGACCGGCGGTTATGGGCGGGCATATTTCAGTTCGACCTCGGCCCACACCTGCACTGGTGATGGCGGCGGCATGGTGCTCCGCGCCGGCCTGCAGTTGGAGGATATGGAGTTCGTGCAATTTCACCCGACCGGCCTTTATGGTGTTGGCTGTTTGATAACCGAGGGGGCGCGCGGCGAGGGCGGTTACCTTATCAACAGCGAGGGCGAAAAATTCATGGCGAAATACGCGCCGCATGTTAAGGATTTGGCATCGCGCGATGTTGTCAGCCGCGCCATCGCGATGGAGGTTCGTGCCGGTCGCGGTGTCGGGCCGAAAAAAGACCATGCTTATTTATGCTTGATGCACCTGTCGCCCAAAACGATACATGAAAAATTGCCGGGGATTGCCGATACGGTGAAAACCTTTACCGGCCTGGATGTAACACGCGACCCGATACCGGTTATTCCGACCTGCCATTACAACATGGGCGGCATCCCGACCAATGTGCGGGGCGAGGTTATTTATACCGATAAAAAAGGAAAAACATCGGTCGTCGCCGGTTTGTTGGCGGCGGGGGAGGGGGCATGTGTTTCGGTGCATGGCGCGAATCGTTTGGGGTCGAACAGCCTGCTGGATTTGGTGGTGTTTGGCCGTGCGGTGGCCACCACCTGCCGCGAGACAATTAAAAAATCGGTGCGCCAGGGCGCAATGGTTAATAACAATGACGACAATGGTGAAAAAATTATCGACCGGTTTGACCGCGTCCGCTTTGGCAGTGGCAGTGGCATGACCACCGCAACCGCGCGGTTGGAAATGCAACATACCATGCAACAATATTGCGGCGTGTTTCGCGACAAACAAAATTTACAAATCGGCCTGCAAAAATTACAAACCCTGGCGAGCGACAGCGTCGGGCTGACGCTGAAGGATACCGGCATGCTGTGGAACAGCGATTTGGCCGAGACCTACGAATTTTACAACCTGCTGGGCATGGCAATTGTCAGCATGGCCGGCGCGTTACGGCGCGAGGAATCGCGCGGTGCCCACGCGCGCGAGGATTTTAAAAACCGCGACGACGACCAATGGCTGGTGCATAGCCACATTGCGTTTGAAACCGCCGCCGGCAATAACCCCAGCGATTTTATGGCGGGCGAGATTGATTACGCCTATCGGCCGGTTTCCTTCGCCACCAAGGAAGTCAAATCAATCCCGCCGAAAGCGCGAGTATATTAAAAATGCCAATTGCGTTACAAGCGCGTTGCAAGCAACTTATAAAAGGCTTATAATTGAAAATAAATAACATGACCTTAACCCCAGCCAGCAAAAAAATTCGCGTCTATCGCTACGACCCGGCGACCGACAGCAAACCCTATTGGCAAGAATTTATGTTAGACGCAGAAACCGCCGGTAGCATGGTGCTGGATAGTTTGCTGGCGATTAAAAACACCATCGATTCCAGCCTGAGCTTTCGCCGGTCATGCAGAGAGGGGATTTGCGGCTCCTGCGCCATGAACATGAATGGTAAAAATGGTTTGGCCTGCACCAAGTCGCTGGCCGATAAGGACATGGGTGATACCATCACCATCGCGCCCTTGCCCCATTTGCCGGTGTTGAAGGATTTGGTGCCCGACCTGTCGACGCCCTATCGCCAATTGGCATCTATCGAACCATGGTTAAAAAGAAACGATAGCGAGGCGCAAAAAACCGGTAACGATAAAAACGATGGTTACCACACCGGCCAACGCGAATCGTTGCAAACACCGGCGCAACGCGAAAAGTTGGATGGTTCTATCGAATGTATTTTGTGTTTTGCCTGCGCCACATCTTGCCCCAGCTATTGGTGGAACGGCGATAAGAGCGACCTTAAAAACCAAGACGAAAAGCAAGATGAATATTTGGGCCCGGCGATTTTGTTGCAGGCCTATCGGTTTTTGGCCGACAGCCGCGACGACGCAAAACAAGAACGATTGGATCAATTGCAGGGTGCTTTTAAGGTTTATCGTTGCCACACGATTATGAATTGCACCTCGGCCTGCCCCAAGGGGTTAAACCCGGCGAAGGCGATTGGCGAAATCAAAAAAATGCTGGCAACGGCCTAGCGGTTGATTATAGATTATCAATATTATCAAACGACCAAATTTTTATTGCTTGCTCGGCTAAATTTTCTTGACGAGTATTAATAGAATCTTCATTCCATTCGTCATATTTTAATAACTGCTTCGCTAGAGCATAATTTGATTTCTTATAGCCTGCTTTTTTTTCTGAAAATGTTTTTATATCAGCCATTTCGTTTGAACTATTAATCTCTGCCTCTAAGAGACAATAGTTACCAAACTTTTTATAATACTCCTCATGTTGCTTTGTATCAAAGAAATCAGCCCAATTTTCGTTCCAGCTTTCAGGCAATATATGCTCTATAGTGCCTGCAGTATCAGCCGTGCCCCGATTGTTGCCAGAAATATAATTTTCTAATTCTTTTAAAAAATATATAATGACCTTAGTTTTCGTTATAGACAAGGTCTGAAAGCTTGCCTTAAATTCATTATCATTTGGATATATTCCCCCTTTTATGACTCTGTCCTTTATATCCGAAGATCCTTTTATTTTGCCAGCATGGATGTCTATGGCAATTTTATTATACAGGCTTTCTTGCGCGTTAGGATTTTTATGGCAGACAATATTGTATCTTATTGCTACAATTGAAAGATATTTTATGGTTTGAATAAAATCCCTTGTTTTGAATTTTTGATATGCAGGCATCAGAACAATTAGAGGTTGTTGCACCCCTAAATCAGTTAATACCCTAACTGCGTTTTTAATATCTTGCCCCCCCTCCTTATGCCATTCATCATCAGTATAATTTTTTAAGGCTCTATAAATCTTTGCATATTCTATAAGCTGGTTAATAAATTTATCTATATTGCCGTGATAAGTTTCTTTAATAATGTTTTGTAATTCTAAAAATAATTGCTTTTCTTTAATAACCCCGGCTTCAGTACAATTATGAAAATACCTTATAAAAGAAGCAAGTTTATTCGCTTTAGTAATACCTTCAAGCTCTTGCCATTTTGATGAAATGATGTCAGCATCGTGAGGGGTTCTTATTTGAGAGAAAATATAATTTTTAATTAAATCAGCGGGGGAAAGGTCTAAGCCACGTGCATTTAAACATTCAAAAAGAATGTAGGCGTCATTCTCATTAGCAACGGTGATTTGTATTAAAAATAACTTGTCGATTATTGACTCTAGTATTTTTGATATCTGTTCGCCATCCTTAATGACATTAGGATAGTCTTCATTTAGCCGCTTTTTAAAAAAAATTATGGAGTCATAAAGCGGCTTAGAATTATTATCGGAAGGTCTAACAATATTTATTTGGCTTAAGTAATCTTTATAGTAGTCATTGTTGTTTTTATTAAGTTGTAACTTTGGATAGGAGTAAAGGGTCGTGCCATCGGTGCTTGAAATTAATCTTTCTTTATAATAAGAAACGCGTTTTTGATTCTCGTCCTTGCTGATGCTCTCATTAACAAGTTGCTGTAAGAAATCTATTAAGACAATGGCAACGATGCTTATGCTAGCCAGTCGTTGTTGGCCATCAATAATTTCAAACTCTTTTCTACCGATTTGTTCTGATAAAACAATATTTCCTAAGAAGTGATAATAATTTTCATCTTCATAGCATTTTTTTATATCATCCCATAACTCTTGCCATTGTTCTTGCTCCCATGAGTAATTCCGTTGGTATTTTGGCACAATATATTTTTTGCCATTACCCAACATATCTCCAATAGAAATATTAGTAGGGATAAAAAGATTTTTTCTAATTCTGTCAGTGGATGTAGCTTGAGTCATCTTTTATGCTATCTATGATGATATAATAGTAGCATTTCCTTAAATAGTCAAGAGTAGGGAAGAATTGCTAGTAAAAAATATAAAATACCCCCTGCCTTTCTTGGCAGTTGCAATTATCATAAAAAAGTCTTAATTTGCATAAAAGACAGGTAAATACCCTGCTCTTGTCCCACCTTGCATTTTTACCATGGCCCAGCAACCCCCACGACCAAACCAATTTCGCCCGCGACCATCGCGACCGGGGATGAGGCCGCGCCCGCAAGGTCAATACCGCGGTCGCCCGCAAGCCCGTCCACAAGGTCAGCCGCCAATGCAATCAACCGCCGAACGGCCGGCCATGGCAACCATGCCGGCGCAATCTCCCAGGCCACCCCGCCCCACCATAAGACAACCGATGAGACGCCCGATAAGGCGACCAGTAAGCAATGGTAATGGTGCGCGGCCGCAAACACCACCGATGCAATCTCAACCGCAATCATTCGCACCGCAACCATTGCCCGAACGAACCATGGAGCAAGCCGTTGCCCAGGCCATGACGCAAATGGCGCAGGTCGCCAATCAAGGTATTACGCCAGGCACAACCACCGAACCGCCACCCGCAACCGATGGCGGTGGTCAAACATCTTATCAACAAAATCCACAACAAAATTACCAAGCAAGCGCGCAACAACCGCCGAGGCAAAACACCGCGCGGCCGCGCGGGCAACGGCCAAATGGTAAGGCGTCAGCAGGGGATGGCGCGGGGGCCGATGTGGAATCGCTGTGGAATTTTTTGAAGGATATTTTCCTCAATAAAAGACCGCGACCCGAAATCACCAGCGACGGCAATTTTGTGCTGTCGGCAAAACATATTCGCCAATCGGTGCAATGGAAACGCGACCCGATAAGGCAACTTATCAGCTATTATCGCTCGACCTTGATAACCATCGGGTTTTTTTCGGTGTTTATTAATGTCTTGATGCTGGTGCCGCCGATTTTTATGATGCAAATTTATAACCGCGTCCTCGGGTCGGCCAACACCAGCACGCTGGTGTCGATGACCGCCATCGCCATTTTTTTGATGGGGTTTCAATCGATGCTCGAGGCGATTCGCCTAAAAATCATGGGGCGCATCGGTGCCTATATCAACTTTGCGATGCAGGATAGTGTTTTTGAATCGGCGTTCCTTAATAACCTAATGCGCAACCGGCCGGTCGGGTCGGGCGCGGTGCGCGATATGGAACAGGTGCGAATGTTCATCACCTCGCCCCTGATATTTGTGATTTACGACACGCCATGGGCATTTATGTTTTTGGGCATATTGTTTTATATCAATACTGTCATGGGTATTTTTGCCCTGGTCGGCATGGTGTTGGTTTTTATCTTGGCGGTCATGACCGAGGTTGCCTCCAAAACCCCCTTCCGCAATTCGGCAACCTATTCAAACCAGGCATCGCAATTTATCGAAACATCATTGCGCAACACCGACGTGTTGCAGGCAATGGGCATGATGCGGTCGATGCAAAAAAAATGGCGCGAAAATTATGAACCGACGGTTAATTTAATGACCAAGGCGCAGGACACGGTGGCGACCCTGTCCACCCTGTCGCGGTCGTTGCGGCAATTGTTGCAATCGTTGGTTTTGGGTTTGGCGAGCTACCTTGTCTTGACCGACCAATTAAGCCCCGGGTTGATTGTCGCCTGTTCGATTATTGTTGGCAAGGTTTTGCAACCGGTGGATATGGCGATTGGCGGCTGGCGGTCATTTTCAACCGCGCGGTTTGCTTACCTGCGCCTCAGCACAATGCTCAGCCAATTCCCGCCGAACATCGACAACGAATTGCGCCTGCCCCGGCCGAAAGGAATCGTCGCGGTCGAGGAATTGGTTGGTTCGCCCCCCGGCGCAACCCGCCCCATTATCCAAGGCATCAGCGCGCAATTTATGCCCGGCACGGTGACGGCGGTGGTCGGGCCATCGGGCGCGGGAAAAACCACCTTTGCCCAATTTTTGTGTGGCGTGTGGCGACCGATGCGCGGTTTTGTTCGTATCGATGGTGCCGATATTAATAATTTAAACCCCAACGACCGGCCGAATTTTATTGGTTATGTTCCACAAACGGTCGAATTGTTTGAAGGGTCGGTCGCCGAAAACATCGCCCGTTTTCAAACCCCCGACATGGAACGGGTGGTGGCAATGGCCGAGCTAGCCAATTGCCACGAGATTATCATGCGGTTGGATAAAAATTATGAAACCGATATCGGTATCGATGGTGTAAAATTATCCGCCGGGCAAAGGCAGAAAATCGCCCTGGCGCGCGCGCTTTATACCGACCCGGCGGTTATCGTGATGGATGAACCCAATTCGAACCTTGATACCGCGGGCGAAGTCGCCCTGCTGAACGCCATTACCGCCCTGAAGCAAGCCGGCCGCACCGTGATTTTCATCACCCACAACACCAAATTATTGTCGGTGGCCGACATGATGATGGTGATGCAGGATGGCAAGATGGTGGCAATGGCTGAAACCGAAAAAATATTGCCGATGTATTTGCAACAACAAACCAAACAACAACAGGGCGGCGCGGGCACACCGGGTGGAATGCCCGCCGGCATGATGATGCCCGCTGGCGGTATGCCGGGTGGAATGCCGGCACAGATGATGGGACAGCTGGCACAGATGATGGGCGGTGGCGCGCCCCAAGCAATGGCGCCGCAACAGCCACCGCAAGCCGGCGCGCGCCCGGCACAAGCAACGACGCAACAAACAGCGCAACCATCACCAGCACCTGGCAAGCCAAGCTTCGGCCATATTTCATTGCGTTAAGGGGAGGGCTTTGCGCTAAAAGCGACAGCCGACAAACCGGAACAAAATTTTTAGAATATAAACTTCACCAAACCATCAACTGCGATGCGCGAAAGTTGATAGGCCGGCAAGTCAACAAAGGCACGTGCGTCCAGACCAATCGCTAACCCATCGTCGATAGTCCATTCAACGCCAACCCGTGGTGTCAATAAAAATTCTGGTATAATCGGTATGTTTAGTTTCGATATGGCATCGTTGGCCGCGCCAACGCCGGTATCAACCTTGGGGTAAAAAATGAAAAGGTCAAGCCCAACGCCAGAGCCCACCAATAGTTTGAGGTTGCCACCAAATTTTGCCGTCCAATCATATGTCACCGGTATGTTTAACATGGTAAAGGAGGCGGCGGCGGGCACGTGACCCAACGACGTCAGGCCATAGGCGTCTTTAACGGCGGTAATAAATTGGTTAAGCTTTTCGTTGGTGACCGACAAATAGTGAAAATCGATATTGCCGGCATCGGTTTTGTCACCGGAATCCAGGCCGATAGAAATACCCCCGCCGACGCCAATGCCCAACATGCCAAAGGTCACAGTTGGTTCGATAACGGTAAATGGCACATTTGCACGGGCGTTGTTAACGGCGATGGGTTGCTTTTGGCTGGCGCTGTTATAATCATCAGTATAATCATCACTAATGTCCACCCATCTGAAGTCGATATTTTTGCCCGTTGGCAATGTTATTGCTGTGTCGTTGTCGTCTGCCGCCATTGCCGGCGCGGTGCGGGTCGCCAGGCCGGCCAGCATGCCAAACAGGCCTATGGCCGCAATGGTTGTGAAGGAAGATTTTTTTGTTTTAATGCCCATGATGTTTTTTTTAGAATGTTAATTTTGCCGTTACGTCGATCGTGCCGCGCGACAGGGGAAATGCCGGCAAATCGATAAAGCCACGTATGTTCATGCCAAGGGCTAATAAATCGGTGGCGTTCCATTCAAAACCAATGCGCGGCGTCAATAATAACCCGCCAAGGATTACTTCCTTATCGGTGCCGCTTGATTGTGATTGGGTTTGGGTTTGGGTTTGCCCACCGCCCGACACGGTGGCCGTGGCATTGGCCACGGCGGCGGCGGTTACGTGCAGAATCCAACCCTCAATCCCTGCGCCGGTGCCAATCAAGCCAACAAACTGGTCATATTCCAATTTGGCAACGTAATCATAGGTTATGGCGGCAAATTGGGTTTTCATGGTCGCGCTGGCGTTGGCGTCCACGTTGAGGTTAACCCCGGGAATGCTTTTTAATAAATTGCTGATGTCGCCGCCAGCGTCAAAGGTTTGCGACATGTTTTGGTAATCGACATTAAAGGCGTCGGTACGACGGTCGTTGGTCGTGCCCAGCGATACACCACCACCCCAGCCGATACCAATAAAATTGCTGTATGAAAATTGTGGCGCGGCGCTGATGAAGAATCTGTTACCCGCATTGTTCGCTTGCGCCTGCGCTTGGGTTATATAAAGGCCATTGTCACCCGCTAGTAATACAAACAGACCACCAGCTAAAAATAAAGCTTGCTTAAAATGCTTTTTCATTAATGCCCCCTATAATGTCCTTCTTTATACCAAATAGTGGGCGGCTTGTCAAGAATCTTATCAACCTGTGATTGCGCATATTTTTCCTATCAACGGCTAAATGATATGACTTGCGATGCCAAGTTCGCCGCTGTATGGTGGCCGCGTTGAGAAAAAAAATCGATAGACCATGCCCACAGCAACCACATCATCGCGCGCGCACCATGAATCGCGGCGCATAAAACGCCGTGCGATTATCGATATAAACATCGGCGTCATGGTTTTTTCCCTGCAGGATATGGTGATAAAATTTGTCAGCCACGATTACGCCATCAGCCAATTGATGGTGGTGCGTTGCATTATCGCCATGCCATTATTATTGTGGTTGATGGCGCGTTGGTCGTTGGATGGCAAACCGGTTGGCGTCGGTGCCATTTGGTCGCCGCGCTGGCGGTGGTTGGCAATTCGCGGTTGCACCGCGGTGTTGGCCTACAACACCTATTACCTCGCCTTTCCCGTATTGCCGATAGCCACCATCGCGTCGATGTTTTTAACCGCGCCATTGTTTTTGGTGTTGTTTAGTTTTTTGTTCGTCGGCGATGCCATAACGCCGCGCCAATTATTGGCGATTATCATTGGCTTTGCCGGTTCGTTGATTATTTTACGCCCGTGGAACAGCCCGGGACATGTGTTTGATTTTGCCGGATTATTACCATTGGGGGCGGCGATTTTTTATGCCCTGTCGCAAACCATCAATCGAAAATATTTGCAGGGCGACAGCCCGCTGGTAATGGCGATATACCAAACCGCGTTGTTTTTCATTGCCGCCGGTGTGGCGACAATGGTTTTTCATTTTTTTCAATTTGAACCCCATCATCTAAGCTTAATCTTTTTAACCCGCGATTGGGTGACGTTCACGCTATCCGATTTGTTGTTGTTGATGACGACCGGCGTGGTTGGCACCTTTGGCATGACATTCCTGGCCAAGGCCTATCGCGCCGCGCCGGCCGGCGTGGTCGCGCCGTTTGAATATGGCGCGTTGTTGATAAGCTTTATTGCGGGTTTCATGATATGGGGTGAGGTGCCAACTATCTTGGCGATGGTCGGGGCATTCATGATTTTGGTCGCCGGGTTGTTGATCATTCGCGGCGATGCTTAAAATTATGGGCGGGTAAGGCATAACCTTACGCAGATTGCTTTGCCATTCGCCGCGAACTATTGTAAAAATGGGATAATAAATTTATGTTAAAAAATCATGTCGAATAGTTTTGGCCGTTTGTTTCGTTTCACCACCTTTGGCGAAAGCCACGGGGTGATGATTGGCGCGGTGATTGACGGGTGCCCGCCGCGTATAAAAATTGATGAAGCCATGGTGCAACAATGGCTTGACCGCCGTCGCCCCGGGCAAAGCCGTTTCACGACGCAACGGCAGGAGGAGGATAAGGTAAAAATTGTTTCCGGGCTATTTGACGGCGTTACCACCGGCACGCCGATTGTCATGGTTATTGAAAACCAAGACCAACGGTCGAAAGATTATGGCGAGATTGCGCAAAAATTTCGCCCGGGCCATGCTGATTATACGTATCAACAAAAATACGGCCTGCGCGATTATCGCGGTGGCGGTCGGTCGTCGGCGCGCGAAACGGCGATGCGGGTGGCGGTGGGGGCGGTGGCGCACCAGGTGTTGCAACATATATTGGGCAAAGATTATGGCATTGATGCCGGGCTTATCCAAATGGGCAGGCACCACAGCGACGAAAAAAATTACGATTGGGGCGGCGTGTGGAACAATGATTTTTACACCCCCGATAAAAAAATCGTCGCAACCTTTGCCGATTATTTAGACAGCATAAGGAAAAAAGGTTCGTCGGTTGGCGGCATGGTTCAGGTGGTGGCGCGCGGCGTGCCGGCGGGCATTGGCGCGCCGATTTACGGCAAATTATCGGCCGATTTGGCAAGCGCCATGATGTCGATAAACGCGGTGAAGGCGGTGGCGATTGGCGACGGCATGAATGTCGCGGGGATGGAGGGCACCGACAACAATGATGAGATGCAAGCAAATAAAAAAGGTGAGGTTGAATTTTTATCGAACCACGCCGGCGGCATATTGGGCGGCATCAGCACCGGCCAAGATATTATGGTGCGGGTGGCGATAAAACCGACCAGCAGTATCCTTATCCCGCAAAAAACCGTGACCACCAATGGCGACAACACCGACATTGTGACGAAGGGGCGACACGACCCATGCGTTGCGATTCGCGCCGTGCCGATAACCATGGCGATGATGGCGATAACCATCCTCGACCATTTATTATTGCATCGCGGGCAGTGTGGAGAAGTTATTTGATAAAAAAATCGCTCCGCGATTTGACAATTTAAATTACGAAAACTGCTGACGCAGTGTTCGTCTGACGATATAGCTACGTTATGAGCGTTTAATAATACGCAGAAGTTTCAAGAAAAATAAAAAAGGGCGGTTAGTAATAACCGCCCTTTTTTTTATAAAAAATCTTATCCGCGAACCCACCCGAAAATTCTAACGTGTTTTGGGGGGCTTTACTTCAATGACTCGCCCTTGTGGCGTATGTCCAAAAGGCAAATACCCCTCGCGAGTGGGTATCATTTTTATATTATTTGGTTGGTCGTTGTTACCCGTAGACTTCGGCGGTGTATGTCCATCTTTAGTATATATTAATTTTCCAGTCATTGTTAACGCTCCTTTAAATTATATTACAAAATTTATCACTTTTACTCAAAAAATTCAATAGTCTTAATGTCTGATAAATATATTCCGCCAGTTTGATTAGTTTTTTTCTTAAAGCTGGCATTTTTATTTAACTCCCATTGTTCGGCAAGGTATATGTCTTTTGCTAAATAACCAGAGGCGGCAAAGGATGTTTTTTTCTCTTGTGGTTTGCTAATATATTTCCCAGCATATTTTTTACCATCGTTTAAAGTTACGATGACAAAACATCCATTTTTAGCATTCTTAAAGGCATGGTCCCAGGCATAAGCATCAGGATGCTGAAACAACCATATAGACCAGTTAGCTTTCCTAGATAAATAAAGGATATAAGTTAAACAAATTGGCAAGATGACAAAATATAAGAAATAGAGCAGGTAGCTAACAATATCTGTTTTTGACGCAAGAAAATGATTAATTGTTATATCCAATAGCAAAGCAAAAAAATTATTTATTAAGCTGTAAGCAAAAAAATCCATTCTAAATTGGCTAGCGTCAGTTCGTTTTTGGCCAGTCAAAATTTCATAAAACTTAACGCAAATAAAACCCGGCAGAATAAAAGCCATGATGAAAAACACAGCGTCCTTGTTATCTAACAAGGATTTTAGAAAACTAGCAGGATTTAAATTATCAAATAAAGACACGCCTTTCTATTAAACATCTCTCCCAAGAAAACAAGCTATAAGCGTGTTTTTTGTAACCGCTCGCAGTTAAAAAATGAATCTAAAACACCCCGCTGGATAGCATCAACCTTGCAATTATTGCCGAGGGCAGGGTGGCGACAGGCGTCTTGAATACCACGCGGTTGGTTGTATATCGCGCGTTTTTACGCCGCCGCCAAACCCTGCGCGACCGACAATATCGCGGTCATGGTAAAAAATAACCGGATGATGTTCATGAAATTTTTTTTGCGAAAGATACGTCTTGCTAATAATTTTTTTAAAAAATTCATGCGCGTTCTCCTAGGGTTTTTTTTGTGATATTTTATTGCCGGTTAATTACCTTGGGGGATTCTAAACCAAATCAATTATATTACAACCCCACCGCCGATGTTTATATCGTTGATTATTAAGTTTAATTTTATTTGCAATGGTGGGTTTGCATTTGGTTTTTATTCCTCTTTTTTTATGATGAAAAAAAATGATTACGCTTAAGAAATTTTTTTTCATATTAGCAATTGAAAAATTTTACCAGATTGCCTAGTGTTGTCACATGAAATTGTCCGCATTAAACAACATGGTCGGTGGCTGGGGTGACGACCATGAAACACGCGTCAGCGCGACCCCCGAATCGTTGAAATTGTTGCGCGAAAAAAACAATCTGTCGATTGCGGTGGTGAAAAACGCCGGTGCGGCGGCCGGTTTTTCTGACGATGATTATAAAAAAATTGGCGGCGATATTATCGCCGATAATGATTCCGCCCTGGCCGGTGCGGATATTGTTACCTCGGTCATGGCACCAACCGCGGCGATGGTGAAAAAAATGAAACCCGGGGCGTGGCTCATCGCGCCGCTGAACGCGCGGCAAGATAACGCATTGTTGCAGGTGCTGGCTGGCCAAAAAATTTCGGCCTTCGCCCTGGAAATGATTCCGCGTATTTCGCGTGCGCAAAATATGGATATTTTATCGTCGCAATCGAACCTGGCGGGGTATCGTGCGGTGCTCCTCGCCCTGCAACATTATGGTCAGGCCGCGCCAATGATGATGACCGCCGCCGGCACATTAAAACCCGCGAAGTTTTTAATCATGGGGGTGGGGGTCGCGGGGTTGCAGGCAATTGCCACCGCGAAACGATTGGGCGGCGTGGTCATGGCGACCGACGTGCGCCCCGATACCAAGGAACAGGTCGAAAGCCTCGGCGGGCAATTTTTGGCGGTGATGGATAAAGAATTCAAAAACGCGCAAACCGCCGGCGGCTACGCCAAGCCGATGAGCGCGGCCTATCAAAAAAAACAGCAGGCCTTGATAATGGAAACCCTGCCGCAGGTTGATATTGTCATAACCACCGCCCTTATCCCCGGGCGCGCCGCGCCGCAATTATTGACGGCGGAGATGGTGAAAAAAATAAAAACCGGCGCGGTGGTGGTTGATATGGCGGTTGAATCGGGTGGTAATGTCGCGGGCAATGCGCCCGATAAAATTGTTGAAACCGGCAATGGCGTGAAAATTGTCCCGGGGGCGAATTTGGCGCGGCTTCTGCCGGCCTCGGCCTCCGCCCTGTTTGCAAAAAACATTGTCAATTTTATTGGCAATTTATGGCATAATGATGAAAAAAAATTGGTGATTAACCTGACCGATGATATTATCAAGGGTTCATTGGTCGCGCACGATGGAAAAATTTTATTGGCCTAAATAATAAAAAGGAAAAAACATGACTCATTATTCTTATATGTTGGCGGGGGCGGCGTTGAGTGGCGGCGGTGGCTTCAGCCATTTTTTTGTCTTGCTGATGGCCTTCGTCCTGGCGTGCTTCATTGGTTATTTTGTTGTCTGGTCGGTGACGCCGGCCCTGCATTCACCGCTGATGGGCGTTACCAACGCCATTTCATCGGTGATTATTGTCGGGGCGATATTGGCCTTGGTCGGCGGCGACGATGGCGCGTTTGAATTATCGCCGAATAAGCTGTTCGGTTCGGCGGCGGTGGTGTTGGCGGCGGTGAATATCGTCGGCGGGTTTTTGGTTACGCAACGTATGCTCGCCATGTTTCAAAAGAAAAAAATCGTCGCGAAAAAAACCAGCGCGAAAAAACGGGGTAAGAAAAAATAAATGACAAACATCGCACCTTATCTTTACCTGTTGGCCGGCGTATTATTTATTTTGGCGTTGAAGGGTTTGTCGCACCCCGATACATCGCGGCGCGGCAATTTGCTGGGCATCATCGGCATGGTGGTGGCCATTGGCACGACGCTTTTGCTGTTGCCGATGCAAACTATTTTATGGTTTTTGCCGTTGTTTTTATTGGGCGGCGCGATTGGCGGCGTGGTGGCGCGGCGCATCAGCATGACCGCCCTGCCGCAATTGGTGGCGGCATTTCACAGTTTGGTCGGCCTGTCGGCGGTGTTTGTCGCCGCCGCGGCATTTTATCGGCCGGATAATTTGGGCGTCGAATTAATCGACGGCAATATTCCAGTTGGTAATTTGGTGGAGATGTCGCTGGGCGGTATCATCGGCGCGATAACTTTTTCTGGCTCGGTCATAGCCTTTGGCAAGTTGCAGGGGATAATTTCCGGCAACCCGGTGCGGTTTTTTGGCCAGCAACTATTGAATTTGTTATTGGCGGTGGGGTTGGTCGCGGGGCTGGTGATGTTTTGCCAAACCGCCTCGCCGATGTATTTTTGGGGGCTGATGGCGGTTGCGTTTTTGCTGGGCTTCCTGCTGATTATTCCCATTGGCGGGGCCGACATGCCGGTGGTGGTGTCGATGCTGAATAGCTACTCCGGCTGGGCGGCGTCGGGCATTGGTTTTACCCTGGGCAATGTGGCGTTGATTATCACCGGCGCGTTGGTTGGGTCGTCGGGGGCTATTCTTTCCTACATCATGTGCAAGGGGATGAACCGGTCGATATTTAATGTAATTTTTGGCGGGTTGCAAGATTCCGGCCCCGCCACCAAAAAATCAACCGGCCCGCAAAAACCGGTGAAGCAGGGGTCGGGCGATGACGCGGCGTTTTTAATGCGCAATGCCGCGTCGGTGATTATTGTGCCGGGTTACGGCATGGCGGTCAGCCAGGCGCAACATGCGTTGAAGGAAATGGCCGACATGTTAAAAAAACGCGGCATCACGGTGCGTTACGCCATTCACCCGGTGGCTGGGCGCATGCCCGGGCATATGAATGTTTTGCTGGCCGAGGCGTCGGTGCCATATGACGACGTGTTTGAATTAGACCATATCAATCGCGATTTTGCCACCACCGACGTGGCGTTTGTTATTGGCGCGAACGATGTTACCAACCCGTCGGCCAAAACCGATAGTTCCAGCCCGATTTATGGCATGCCGATATTGGAGGTTGAAAAATCCGGCACGGTGTTATTTATTAAACGTTCGATGGCGTCGGGTTACGCCGGCGTGGAAAACCCATTATTTTTTAAAGACAACACCATGATGTTATTCGGCGATGCCAAGGCCGTGGTCGAAAAAATTATTAAGGCGTTAGAAAGCAATTAATTTAATGAAGCAATGGGGCATTGCGGCATGGCTATCCCCCACCGTTTTTTTCAAAAAAAAACTACTTTTCCGCTTGCAATTTTTTACAGAAAAGTTAAAATTATCGCATGAAAAGATTTTATTTGTCCTCAATCTTGGTGGCCGCGATGGCAGTTATGGGCGTGTTTGGCGGTGGCCGGGTCGCCCATGCCGAAACGACGAAATTGACCCTGTTGCAATTTAATATATTAAATGCTGGCGGCAACGAGGCCGGATTTAAACAAACCATAAAAATTATGAAAGAAAGCAAGGCCGATATTATCGCCCTGTCGGAGGTTCGATTGGACAACCCCGATGAAAAAAACCCGGGGCCGACCGGCCCATCGATAACGCCGAAATTGGCCAAGGCCATGGGTTATTATTATTATGACCAATCAAATTTTTATGACGCTGACAAAAAACGCACCGGCGACCACCCCGCCATTTGGGCAAATGCAATTTTAAGCAAATACCCAATTGAAAAGGGCACACCGCTGGGGTTGGGGGCGGAAATCAATCTCAACAATGGTCGAAAGATTTATGTTTTTTCGCTGAACCTTGATTATAAACCATACCCGCCCTATCAAATTAACAATATCGAATATGAAGGTTACCCCTTTATCAAAACGGAAAAGGAAGCCATTCATTATGCCGAGATTGCCCATGGTGCCGCTTTTAAAGAATTAAGCGCGGAGATTAAAAATGAAACAAAAAAATCGGACGCGGTGATTGTCATGGGTGATTTTAACGAACCATCGCACCGCGATTGGACAAAGGCGGCGGTGGCGGCGAAATTACACCCGGTCAAGGTTGCTTGGCCCACCACGCAGAAATTGGAAAAAATGGGTTTTGTTGATACCTATCGCGCCATCAACCAAGATGAAGTGGCAAAACCCGGCTTAACCTGGACACCGACCACGGCCCAAACCGACCCCGAAGACCACCACGACCGAATCGATTTTATTTTTGCCAAGGCAAAAAATTTAAAAGTAAACAGCAGTATGGTAATTGGCGAAGACAAGCAACATGCCGATATCGCCATTGCGCCCTGGCCGTCTGACCATCGGGCGGTGGTCTCGCAAATCGAATTTTAATTTATTACTAACAGCATGGCCGGCACCAGCGTTAGTAAACAGGCCAGTGTGGTCAAGTATATTTGTTCGGGGTCTTGCAAGTAGGGAGCTATTTTAGCCAGCGTCTAAAACCATTCATTATTCTTTAAAGAATAATACTATAATTCTATTCGGCGATGCCAAATCGGGGGCAAAAAATATTAGGATGCGGCATCGATAAGATTATCCTTTTTCCCAAATTCTTCTACAATGCATAGCGCTATTAACTTATTAATAATTTTATTTTTTTCTATAGCAATGCAAGAATGAGAATTATCATGCTTATTCGGTTGGTGTTCTATAATAATAGTTTTTTTTATTTTTTCTTTTATTATATTTTTGGTTTTACCAACATTCAATTTTAGAAAACGATGGCTTTTTTTTAATTCTAGATTGATAGAACCTCTGATAAAATTAATCTGAGATTTTGTATTCGGATATTTGATTATATCATGCTCTAGCCAGTTTACAGATATACCTTGTTCGTGCTCTCTTAGCATAAACGCCTCAGACGTAACAGTATTTTTCTCAGCATCTAGCCAAGAGCCTTTAATATGACGAAGCACATTATCATTATCAGGTATGTTTTTTTTCATTGATGATTCTGTCTAATCTATCATTTTTAATTTGTCTAATAACGTTTTCTTTCTCTTGATATACAAAATATCTAGGAACATTTTTATTTCCTTCTTTAATAATCGCCGCTAGCTCTATGAAGCCATCTTCTAGAAATTGAACTTCTATTCTTTCTCCCGCCCCTTTAGACCAAACTATTTGGAATACACCATTTTCAAGTAAAAAAACTGATGGCAAATCAAAATTACCAGTAGAAAGAAATGCCAACAGGTTCGTTTGGGATGTTGCATTTGGTCTGATTTTTTCATCCTCTTCTCGTGTCCTCTGAATAGCTTGTGCAATCTTTTTTTCTATTTCAAATTTAATATTAGCGTTATAATATGAGTTGTTATCATCTATATTTAAAATAGATTTGATAATACTCATTTGACGGCCAGATTGGCGTGAAATGTAATTAAATCTCTCCGATTGTTTTAGACCATTAAATAAATTTAATGGCGTAGCAGACTTCTCCAAATTATTGAAAGAAGACAGGGGCAGGGGCAAAGCGTATGTCATTTTTAAAACTTACTCGGGATCATGATTCTTTATTACTTTTGCGTCCAATATATTAAAGAATAAATTTTTAACCTTTATATGCATTTCATCTAGAACTGAGTCCTGATTTTTTATTGTTGTTAATAGAGAGCGTATGGTTAGGTCTTCTTCAACATTTTTTATAACATCTATGTCAATTCTAATACCATTGGTTGCTTCATATGTTGCTTCGCCATTAATTTTAACCTCAGCTGGTGCTGATAAATTAAGTATAGTACTTATAGCATGATTTTTTTCATCTTTTGTGGTAATTATAAAATGGAAAATATCTTTTTGGTAGTTTTGCTCTAATATATTTAATTGTATTTTTAAAGAGTCCAAGTGATTGCTAGGGTTAATTAATCTGCTATTATCTATAACATCAATGTATTTTAAACTGAAGCGATTTATAGAGGTGTCGTCTGTGCCCTCTTGTAGAATATCTAACACTTTAAAAATTTTCTGCTTAAAAACGTCCCAACCTGGATAAGGATATTTAGCAACCAGGTTAAGTGCTTTCTCTCCCACTCCAATAAAAATTCCATCTAGGGAGATTATATTTAACATTGCGTATTCGAATTGGGGCTGAGAATCCCTCACGGGCTTTGGCAACACAGATTCGTTGGTGTTAATAATTTCTTTGTTTTTATATTCTGAATCAACATTGTTATAAATAGTCCCAACGATTGCCTGATAAGCTTTAAAGGGATGCCTGAACCTTATTTCAAATACGGCATCAACCAGCGGCAAAATTTTAAGTCTTTTAGGATGTTGCGCCATTTTAATTTCTTTCATATATTAGACACAGCATATTTAACACTATACCAACCTTAGCTTGATTCAAGCAATATAGCAAGGAAAAATAACCTTAGTGATATGGTTTTCCTAATTCGTCCCTACCGCCGTGCCTCAACGAACGATTTGACAATGGGGTTTTGGCTGGCGAACATTTCGGCGGGGGTGCCCTGCCAGGCAATAACCCCCTCGTGCAACAATGCAACCCGGCTGGCGGTGTGGCGCACCGTGTCCAAATCGTGGGTGATGGTTACCGCGGTCGCGTTATAGGCGCGAATATTTTCCAACACCAAATTGTCAATCACGCGGCACATTAATGGGTCAAGGCCGGCCGTCGGTTCGTCGATAAATAATAATTCGGGCTTCATGAACAATGCCCGCGCCAAGCCAACCCGTTTTTTCATGCCGCCCGAAATTTCCGCCGGAAACAAATCTGCGTTGTCGCGCGTCACACCGACCCGTTCCATCAATTCAATCGCTTGGGCGCGGGCTTCATCCTTTGACAATTGTTTTGTTTGGTATGCTTGGAAAGCAACATTTTGCCACAAGGGCAGGGAATCAAATAACGCCGAATATTGAAACAACATGCCAATTTTTTTAAAGGCCTCAGTCAATTTGCCGCGCGACGCCGTGGTGGGTTCGATGCCCAGCAACGACACGCGGCCGCTGTAACGCACATCCAACAGGCCAAGGATTGATTTAAACAACACCGATTTCCCCGAACCAGACGCGCCAATAACCGCCAAGGATTCGCCACGCGCCAAATCAATCGACAGGTTGCGCAGAACCTTTTTCTTGCCGAACGCCACCGACAGGTTGTTGACGGTGATAAGTTTTTCTTGGCTATTCATTTGGTTATTCATGGGTGCGATGGTCATGTTTTTTATTTTTTATTTTTTATTGATACCACCAGATGGTGATGAGGAAGTTGGCGATAAGGATAAGGATAGAGGAGCTGACCACGGCGCGGGTGGTGGCAATGCCGACCCCCTCGGCCCCGCCGCCGCAATGATACCCGTGGTAACAACCCATCAGGGCAACGATAAGGCCGAAGGCAAAGGCCTTAATCAAACCGCCGAACACGCCGCTGAATGTTATCGCCGCCCAGGCATTGTTAAGGAAAACGTCGCTGGGCAGGCCGGCCTGTTGCACCGCCATGATGTAACCGCCGAAGATGCCGAGCAAATCGCCGACCAACACCAACAATGGCATCATCAACATGGCCGCCAATAATCGCGGAAAAACCAAATAGGAAAATACGTTGGTGTTAAGGGTGTGCAAGGCGTCGATTTGTTCGCTGACCCGCATAGTGCCCAATTCGGCCGAAATGGCCGAACCAATACGGCCGGCGACCATCAACCCAACCAACACCGGCGATAATTCCTTAATCATGGCGAACACCACCAAGTTGGGCACGGCAACCGGGGCCAGGCTGGCGTTTAAACTGCCGATGGCTTGAATCGCCAGTACCATGCCGCTGAATATCGTTGTTAAGCCCACCACCGGCAAGGAATAAAAACCAATCTCGGCCATTTGCGCCAACCACAGGCGTGGGTAATAGGGTGGCACAATACCCGCCAACAGGCCGCGCATAAAAAACAATAATATCGCGCCCGCCGAATCAACGACGGCCAAAACCGTTTGGCCAATCGTGCCGAGCAAGGAGACAAAAGCGGTGGCGATTTTTTTTATAAAATTCATTACCCTTGTTTGTAGCACAGCTCGCCGCCGTGAGCAACAATGAGCAACAAATGGGTAATTAATCGGCAACCCAAGTGCCAACCATGCGCCGGTGGTATTTTTATAAATATGAAATGGCCTAGAAATACGGTGGTTAATATCGCCCATTTGTGTTTAAATTTTGCCAATGACGACAATCGGTGGTGTGGTGGTTTTGTTTTATTAATTTATTCTTTATAGTGCTATGGTGATAAATCGCAAGATAGATAGGCGACACCCCCAAAAAGAAACAAAGGGGGAATTAAGGACAGCGTGACAGGGTAGAGAATACCCGAGGTAGCAAACGACCGGCGGTATAAATTAGGTATCTGGTCAATATAAAAATGTAACTTAAATAGGAAACAATAAGAAAGACATGATAAAACAATCAAGCAAAAAAATAATATCAACCAAAACAAAAAAAACTTCACTAACTATACTAATCGCAATAATAACCGCTGGCTTATTATTGCCCGCAACCATATCACATGCGGCCGACGAAACGCGTCGCCCGTCAGGCGATAAAGAGGTTTGCAAATCGGTGCGCTTCGCCAACCCGGGCTGGTCCGATTTAACCATCAGCATCGGCTGGTCGAGCACCATATTACGCGCCATGGGTTATGTGCCGAAACAGGTATCGGTCGGGTCAACACTGGTTTACGAGGGATTCAAAAGCAACAACATCGATGTTACATTGGGCGATTGGTTGCCAGCGGGCGAGGATTTGCAAAAAAAATACCAGGGCGATTTTGTCATGTTGGGCACCAACATGCCGAGGGTACGTTACAGCCTGGCGACGACGCCAACCGCTTACAAGGCTGGCCTGCGCACGTGGCAAGACATCACCAAATTTAAAAAACAATTAAATGGAAAAATTTATGTTATCGAGCCTGGATCGGCCGGCAACAAACATGTGCAGGAGTTTTTAAAAGACATCGATGCCGACAAAGATTTCCAAGTTGTGGAAACATCGACCAACGCCATGCTGAGCGCGGTTGAAAAAAATATCAATGGCTATGTTGTTTATTTGGCGTGGGAACCCCATTGGATGAGCAAATATAACCCGCAATACCTGGCGGGTGGCGAAAAATGGTTGGGGGTCGAGGGCAAGGTGATGACCCAAGCGCGAAAAGGTTACGACAGCGATTGCCCCAACCTTGCCAAATTTTTTGGCAATTTAGCGTTCGACGTGGGCGAGCTGAACAAAATGATTATCGAGGTCGACATTAACAAAAAACCCGTCGAGCAAGTGGCGCGCCATTGGTTGCAACAGCACCCGGCTCAGCTGGAACGGTGGTTAAAGGGCGTTAAAACATTCGACGGCAAACCGGCATTACCCATCGTAAAAACCGCCCTCGGCATGTATATCGGGATGTAGTGGGGTGGGGACTTATGAAATAGGTGTCTAGCGTTTTGTGGAAAAATTGGCTATGGGTGCGGGCATGAAGGAAACATTGCGGGTCATAACCGCGGGCAGTGTCGATGATGGAAAATCCACCCTTATCGGGCGGTTGTTGTTCGACGCCAAGGTTTTAACCCGCGACCAATTGGAAATTTTGCATGAGGATGGCACGACCGGTTCAGCTGGCGGCGCACCCGATTTCGCCGCCCTGACCGATGGTTTAATCGCCGAAAAAGAACAGGGCATAACCATCGACGTGGCCTATCGCTACTTCACCACCGAAACCCGCCGTTACATTTTGGCCGATTGCCCGGGGCACGAGGCCTATACCAGAAACATGGTTACCGGTGCCTCAACCGCCGATGTGGCGATTATCTTGCTCGACCCGACCAAGTTGGATTTTACAAAAGACGGCGATGAATTGTTGCTTATCCAAACCAAACGCCACAGCGCGGTGTTGGTGATGTTGGGGGTGCAACATATTATTGTCGCGGTGAATAAAATGGACGCGATAGCTTTCGACGAACAAAAATATCAAAAAATCGCCGAGGCTTACCTCGGGTTTTATAAAAAACTTTGGCGGGTGTTGCGCCAGCCAAAAAATGGCAATGGTGCAGAAGTGGGCGTAGGGGCGGTAAGCAACCCCATGATTATTCCCATATCGGCCAAGCAGGGGGATAACATCGTTGATAAATCAAAAAACCTCGGCTGGTATGATGGCGAGCCCTTGCTGGCTTACCTTGATAAATTATCGGTGCTTGGCGGTGAAAAATTGGCCAACCAGATTGGCGGTATTTTGCCGGTGCAATATGTGCTGAAGGAAGGCCAGGGGGTTGGGGTGAAATTTCGCGGTTACCAGGGGCGGATTGAAGCCGGCCATTTTAAAACCGGTGACCAGGTGCGGGTTATGCCGGCGGGGGCGACAATTGCCATCAAAACCATTTATAACGAAAATGGTGAGGCAACCGATATGGCGACGGCGGGACAAACCATCACCATGCAATTCGATGGCGAGGTCGAGGCCGGCCGTGGTAATTATATTGTCAAGCTGGCGGTGCCGCATGGCAAAGAAGATTCATCAGCCCCATTGCCCGCGCAAGCCACCACCAATTTACAACACAGCATGTTATGTTGGTTTGATAACGACGCGTTGAACCCCAATACAAAATATATTTTGAAACACACGACGCGCGAAACATTTGTTAAATTATCCGACATGGAATTGATGGACCTGAACAATATTGCAACCGACAGGGCCGCCGTAAGCGGAGCGGTAGGGGATAAGGTCGTGGCGATGAACAGCATTTTTTCCGCCAATATAAAATCGCAACAACCGATTGTGGCCGCGTCCTACTACGGCAATCGCAATTTGGGGTCGTTTATCCTTATCGACCCGGTTACCCACCACACCGTTGCCGCCGGCGTGTTGGCCGAATGATTTAAAAAAACCTGGCTGGCCCCGCCGAATCGGCTAAAGAAGCGAGAAAATAACGGCGCGCCACCGCTTTTTTTGTATTTTGTGACTATTATTGTTTATTTTATTCTTGTGTTTTTTATAACTTGTTCTATAGTGAGTAGTCTTTCTTTTTTAGGATTACTGAGGTTGGGGCGGCCTTCCCTAAAGATGAGGCAACAACCATTATGATGATTGGAGGAAATACATCATGATAAAATTATCAAATAAAGCAAAATTATTTGCTTTGAGCGTTTTTGCGACGGCGGTTTTGGCCACTGGCCCTGCCTCGGCAAAAGACAAAGACGTTTGCAAAACCGTGCGTTTTGCCAATCCGGGCTGGTCAGATTTGACCATCAGCATCGGCTGGGCGAGCGCGATGTTGCAAGCGTTGGGTTATCAAACGTCACAAACCCAAGTTAGCACCGCTGTCACCTTTGCTTCTTTAAAGAACAAAGACCTTGACATCATGCTTGCCAACTGGTTGCCGTCTGATGCAGACCTGGAAAAACAATATAAGGGCAATTTTGACACCCTTGGCACCAACATGGCCAAGGTTCGTTATACCCTTGCCACCACCCCAGCCGCTTACAAGGCGGGTCTGACCAAATGGCAAGATATTCCAAAATTCAAGGCGCAATTGAATGGGAAAATCTATGGCATCGAACCCGGTTCGGCTGGCAATAAACACGTCACTGATTTCTTGAAAGAAATCAAAGCCGATAAGGATTTCCAAGTTATCGAATCCTCGACCAACGCCATGTTGTCCGAGGTTGGTAAAAAAATGGATGGTTATATCGTTTACCTGGCGTGGGAACCACACTGGATGAGCAAATATAACCCACAATACCTCGCCGGTGGCGAAAAATGGTTGGGTGCCGCGGGTAAAGTTACTACCCTTGGCCGTAAGGATTATAAATCCGACTGCCCCAACGTGGCCAAATTCTTTTCTAATTATTTGATGAACGTCGATGAAATTAGCAAATTGATTGGCATGGTCGATATTGAGAAAAAACCCGCCGCTGGCGTGGTGAAGGCCTGGTTGAAAGCCAACCCGGCGCAAGTCGAAAAATGGATGAAGGGCGTCACTACGTTTGACGGCCAACCCGGCATGCCAGCGGTGAAAACCGCCCTCGGCATGTAATCAAGCATTTGATTGCTTGATTGATATTGTGGTTTTCACGATATAAAATCCCCGCCGGCAATTTGACAACGATGTTGTTATCTTGTCGGTGGGGATTATTTTATTAAATTTTTTATATTTTATTTTTAAGCGGAGAGTATCATGGAATATGGTTTTGTTGGCCTGGGGCATTTGGGCGAAAAAATGGCGGGTTGTTTGGTGCGCGGCGGTTTGCAGGTTAAGGTTTTCGACCTGAGCAAAGACGCCGTGGCGCGTTTGGTGAAAAAGGGCGCGACCGCCGCAACCTCGGCCAGTTCTGCCGCCACCGGCGTCGATGCGGTTATTACTTGCTTGCCGTCGCCCGCGGTGTCGGAACGGGTGTTGCGCGAGATGCTGCCGGCATTTAAAAAAGACGCGGTGTGGATAGAAATGAGCACGCTTGACCGCGATAACATCATGCGCCTGAGCAACGTGGCGGACGAGCATGGCGTGAAAACATTGGAATGCCCTGTCACTGGCGGTGTGCATTTGGCCGATGTGGGCAAGGTCACGGTGTTGGTTGGCGGTGATAAATCGCTGTTTGAAAAGCACGAGCAGGCCCTGCGCCTTATCGGCTCGCGGGTTTTTTTCATGGGGCCGGTTGGTGCGGCGGCAATTATCAAGGTCATCACCAACATGTTGGCCTTCATCAATTTGGTCGGCTGTAGCGAGGCCCTGATGCTGGCAAAACGCGGCGGGCTTGACCTGGGCACGGCCTACGAAGCCATCAAGGCGAGCTCGGGCAATAGTTTCGTGCATGAGACCGAGGGCGCGCTGATTTTAAATGGTAGCTACGACATCGATTTCACGATGGACTTGACGTTAAAGGATTTGGGTTTTGCCTTGGGCTTTGGCCGCGAATTTGGCGTGCCCCTGACCTTGGCCTCCGCCCTGATGCCAACTTTTTTAAGCGGCAAGGCGGCCTATGGCGGCGACGCACAATCGACGCAAATTGCCAAATTGCTGGAGGATTTATTAAAAACCGACCTGCGCGCGCCTGGCTACCCCGCCAAATTGGTGGCGGATGAATAAATTAAAAAGCTACTTGGCTTTCGTCGTATGTAGAAACGTTTTCAATTATCACAATATTTTTACTATTATCTACATGAAATAATATACTTATCTTACAAATTTTTGGGTTAGTTTTGTATAAGAAATATGGAATTCCATTCGCTCGGAGAGGCGTTGCGCCGTCAGTTGGCATCACCAATAATTTTTCTATCAAGAGATTGAAAAATTTTAGAAGGTCAGTATCTTGCTGCATCTCATTATATTGAGATTTTGCATTTTCTGACAATTCTACTTTATATCTAGGCATTAGATTTTATAGAAAGTTGTTCAATAGTTCTTTTTGCTTCTGTTATATCTTTTTCATCTATAGGCGCAGGTTCAGCAAATAGATAAGCTCCCAACGGCATTTCTTCACCATCGGGAGTAAGCTCATAGACATTATCATGAGTATCGTCACTTGCTTCTTGAGCAGTTTGATTGCATATTTTATTTATAAAATTATCTATAATTTGTTTCTCATTACTCGATAAGCTTACTGTAAAATTATTTTTGACAGAGTACAGAGTCATTTTATATTCATTTTCTCCATAATTGCTAATTTTATTAGCAAAGTCTATATATCCGTTTAGTGTCAACTCTCGAATATAAGAAGGCATAGAGAACACCACTGGGCCATATTGGCGCTTGGCATATTTTTCTTCCGTGATTGTGCGCCCATTTTCTTTAAGATAAGAAATATCGGAATTCCAAATAATTTTATTGAGTCGAACTGCGCCAAGCTTATAGTTTTTATCTTGGCACGTTTTTATTATGTAAAAAATTACGCTATAAATTTTTTTATTTTGCATATTACTACCACTCGTTGCTTGTTGCACAAATTATGCCATATCTTAACATAGATATTTATAGAAATCTATATCGCTAGTTGTCCTTACGGGTAATATTCTTTGTAATTTTTGTCGACAGATATTACCCTAAGCATCATAAAAAAAGGCAGTCGAATGACTGCCTTTTTCATATTCAAACGCCCATACGGGATTCGTCGTGAATGGTGGCATTATAACCCTTGGCCTGATGCCTGTCAAGTTAATTTAGAGAGGGTGCATCGGTAAGCATCTGTCCATCTATAGCTTTGTAATTTTTATTGCCAATTGTTATAATGGGACATGGCACAGGAAAATCCAGTTTTGGTTGAGGTATGTCGCGGTGGCCGTGTCGAATCGGTGCATCGTGGCGCGGTGGTGGTTGCCGATGGCGATGGCAAGGTGGTGTGGTCGGCGGGTGATGAGACGCAGGTTTCTTACCCGCGGTCGTCGTTAAAAATGTTTCAGGCCTTGCCGGTGGTGTTATCGGGCGTTACCGAATCCTTGCGGCTATCGGGCGAGGATTACGCTTTGCTGTTGGCATCGCACAGCGGCGAATTGCCGCACACGCGGCGGGTGGCGGCGTTGTTGCAAAAAATCGACCTGACGATGGATGCGTTGGAATGCGGGTCGCATAACCCATATGACCATGCGACCAGTTTTAATTTGGAAAAACGCGGCGAGGCACCATGCCCCCTGCATAATAATTGTTCCGGCAAACACAGCGGCATGTTGATGCTGGCCCATGCAAAAAAAACCGACCATAAAAATTATATCGACCCGGCGCACGCGGTGCAGATCGAGATTGCCAAGACGATAGAAAAATTTTGCGACGTAAAATTATCACTGCCGGCTATCGATGGTTGCTCTGCCCCGACCTTTGCCCTGCCGATGGTGGCGATGGCGCGCGGCCTGGCGCGGTTTGGCGCGCACGCCGGCGATGACCAGGCCGGTGCCGATTTGTTGTTGCAGGCCGCGATGGCGCACCCCTATTTCGTGGCCGGCACCGGTCGCCATTGCACGATGGTGATGGAAACATTGCCCGGCAAGGTTTTTGTTAAAACCGGTGCCGAGGCATTTTACGCCGCGGTTATTCCGCATCTTGGGCTTGGCGTGGCAATAAAAATTGATGATGGGGCGGAGCGGGCTTCTCAATTGGCGTTAAACGGCGTGTTGCATAAATTGGGGTTGGTGGATGATAAGGCCAAAGAACGCATAACCTTAAGCAAGGAATTGAAAAGTTTTCGCGGTCTGGCGGCGGGCGAGATGCGGGTTGCGCAAAACATTTTTTCTTGATAGAGTAATCCCATGCCCAAAATAAAAGTCAACAACCCGGTGGTCGAATTGGACGGCGACGAAATGACGCGCGTCATGTGGGCGATGATAAAGGAAAAATTGATTCTACCCTATATCGATATTGACCTTAAATATTTTGATTTGGGGATTGAAAGCCGCGATAAAACCGATGATGCCATCACCGTTGATGCGGCGAAGGCGATTAAGCAATATGGTGTTGGTATCAAATGTGCCACCATCACGCCGGACGAGGCGCGGGTCAAGGAATTTAATCTTAAAAAAATGTATCCGTCGCCCAACGCGACCATCAGAAATTTTTTGGACGGCACGATTTTTCGTGAACCAATTATTTGCCACAATGTGAAACCATTGGTGGTTGGTTGGGATAAACCGATAGTCGTCGGGCGGCATGCCTTTGGCGACCAATATCGCTCGACCGAAATTATTGCCGATGGCCCGGGCGATTTGACGTTAGAATTTGTGCCGGCGGGCGGCGGTGCGCCGATAAAAAAATTGGTGCGGCATTTTGATTCGGCCGGCATCGGCCTGGCAATGTTTAACAGCGACGCCTCGATTATGTCTTTCGCCCGCGCCTGTTTTCACTATGGTTTGCAAAAAAATATTCCGGTTTATTTTTCGACCAAAAACACCGTGTTGAAATTATACGACGGCCGATTCAAAAATATCTTCCAAGAAATTTACGACAAAGAATTTAAGGCTGAATTCGAGAAGGCCAAGCTTTTTTACGAACATCGCCTCATCGACGACATGGTGGCGCAGACCATTTGGGGGCACGGCGGGTATTTGTGGGCATTAAAAAATTACGACGGCGATGTGCAATCCGACATGGTGGCGGCGGGTTTTGGGTCGCTGGGGTTGATGACATCGGTGTTGTTATCGCCCGATGGCAAAACGGTCGAGACCGAGGCCGCCCACGGCACGGTGACGCGCCATTATCGCGATTACCAGGCGGGCAAGGAGACCTCGACCAATCCGGTGGCGTCGATTTTTGCCTGGACCGGCGGGTTGCGTTATCGTGGCAAGATGGATGGCAACGCGCCGTTGCAATCATTCGCCGACAAATTGGAAAAAATTATTGTTGGCACCATCGAGGCCGGCCAGGTGACAAAAGATTTGGCGGCGATTATCGGCGACGCAAATCGCTATTTGACGACTACACAATTTTTGGATATGGTGGAAAAACAATTAAAGGAAAGTTTTTAAAACCATGGTATCGTTGATTGCATTTATTTTTATGTTGCTGGGCATGGCAATGGCGTTGGTGATATTGGTGCTGGGCGTTGTCAATATGGCGATGGGCGGCGAATTAAATTATCGTTGGAATAACATGCTGATGCGTTATCGCATCGGCGCGCAATTGTTTGCTATCGTTATGTTTTTGGCTGGGTTTTTGCTGGCGCGGCTGTATTAGCAATTGATAGATGGTTAAATTAAATAAAATTTATACAAAAACTGGCGACGATGGCACCACGGGGTTGGCCGATGGGTCGCGCCGTTTAAAAAATGATTTGCGGGTGGCGGCCTACGGCGATGTGGACGAAGCCAATAGTTTCATCGGCCTGTTGTTGAATGGGTTGACGAATGCTGAGGTGGTCGAGCAATCGACCGGCGGGCAATCTGCTGGCGCGGTAACCCGCGACAACATGGTTACGGTGCTGACCGCGGCGCAACATGACATGTTTGATTTGGGGGCCGATTTGGCCAAACCATTGACGCTTGTCCCCATTGCCCCCAGCCACGATTTGCGAATTGTGGAAAAACAAGTTCAATCGTTGGAATTGGTTATCGACACATGGAACGATGCCTTGCCCGCGCTGGAATCTTTTATTTTGCCGGGCGGTGGTTATTTGGCGGCCGTGGCGCATTTGGCGCGCACCGTGACGCGCCGCGCCGAGCGCAGTGCGGTTGCGTTGCAGGACATGGAGGAGGTCAACCCGCTGGCCATTCAATATCTCAATCGTTTGTCTGATTTGTTATTTGTGCTGTCGCGCATCTTGGCGCGCGATCCGCGGTTCGGCGGCAAGGGCGAAGTCATGTGGAAGCCCGGCAAGAACAGATAAAAAATTTATCAGCCACCCTTACCACCCCAGCATGACCGAGGCGGCGGCGAGGCCGGCTTCATCGGTCAGGGAAACATGCACCACCGGCGTCGCATTTTTTGGCATCAGGCTCCTCGCCCGTTTCAACGCCCCACCATGAAGCACCATGGTTGGCTGGCCCGACATTAAATGCACGACCTCCATATTTTGCCACAGCACGCCCTGGCGCATGCCAGTGCCGAGGGCTTTGGAGCAGGCTTCCTTCGCCGAGAATAACATGGCGTAACGGGCGGTGCGGCGAATTGGTTTGCTGTCGCAATAACGCCGTTCGCGTTCGGTAAAAACATATTCGGGAAAACGTTTGGGGAAGCGTTGCAAGGTTTTTTCAAATCGCGAAATTTGCGCAAGGTCGATTCCCGTGCCGACAATATGGCTGATGGGCTTTATGCCTTGCCCGGTATTTTTGGCAAGCGCGACAAGAAATTTATTCGACATAAAATGGGGCAAGGTATAAGAGGTGTTTTAAATTTTCTTTAAGCGCGTTTTATCTCAAGCACCATTTCTTTACCAGCTGATTTTATTTTTTCAATAATTTCTTTGACTTGGCGCAGGCCGAATACCTCGATGTCTAAAATAATTTCAACATGGTCCTTGGTGCGCAGTTTAAAAAGAACGTTGGCGATGTTGCTACCGGTTTTGGTCAAGACATCGGTCACCAGGTTCAGCGCGCCCGGGCGATTTTTTAAACTTAATAATAAACGCGAGGTGAAGATTTCCTGATGCGCCGATTTTTTTTGCCAGTGCACCGCTATCATCCGGTCGGGGTGATGTTGAAAAGGTAAAAGTTTTTTACAACCCAAGCGATGCAGGGTCAGCCCTTCCCCTAAGTTAATAACGCCGGCAATTTGGTCGCCGGGCAGGGGGTAGCAACATTCGGCAAATTTTAGCGAGACATCTTTGGTGAAATGGCGAATATCGACAATCTCGGCGGCTGATTGTTTTGCTTTCTTTTGCCGGGCGCGGTAAATCGTGACGCGTTTCATTTCGGGGTAAAGGACGAATAAAACCTCACGCGCGCTGATTTGCGACAGGGCGATAAGGCGATATAATTGCTCGTCGCTGGCCACGCCAAATTTTTTATATACTTTTTTTAGGTTGAGCGTCACGTTGTTGGTTTCATCGGGCGTCATCAACCCCAAGCGCAACAATTCGGTTTTCAGCAAATCTTGGCCTTGGACGAGGTAGGTTTGCTCCTTCCGCTCCTTCAATTTTTTTGTCACAAAGGTTTTGGCGCGCGCCGTTTTCAACCAATGGAGCCAGTTTTGTTCTGGCATAATTTTTTTATCGCTGGTGATAATTTCGACCGTGTCGCCATTTTTTAAATTGGTGTAGAACGAAACCTGCCGCCCATTGACCAGGGCGTGAGAAAATTGCTCGCCGACTCGGCTATGCACCGCGAAGGCAAAATCGAGCGGCAGGGAATTAATCGGCAGTTCGTAAAAATCACCCTTGGGCGAGGAGACATAAATCCGGTCGGTGTAGAGGAAGGTGCGACTGCTGTCTAAAAAACTTAGCTGGTCAGATTTTTCCTCCTCGATGGCGGTAAAAAAATCCTTGAGCCAGGTCAAGGCGGAATCGTGATAACGTTGGTATTTGTTTTTAACATCGGCGTTGTGGCCGCCGTTACCATTGGCTTCATGTTTGTATAACCAATGAGACGCCAAACCATTTTCGGCAAAATCATCCATCGCGTGGGTGCGAATCTGCACCTCTATCCTTTTGTCGCCCGGGCCGATGATAACGGTGTGCAGGCTTTGGTAGCCGTTGCTTTTCGGCGAGGAAATATAATCTTTCAGTTTGGTCGGAATGGTTTTGTAACGTTCGTGCAACAACCACAAACACAAATAACAATCGCGCGTGTTGTTGACAACGATGCGAAAAGCCATGATGTCGGACAGGTCCTCCATCTGACGTTGCTTCTTTTGCATTTTTTGATAAATCGACCAATGGTCTTTGAGGCGAAATTTTATCGCCCCCTCCATCTTTTCGATCTTTAACAATTCCTCCAGCGTGCGCGTGATGTCGTTTACATCTTGCTCGCGGTATAGAAAATTTAACCGCTTGTCGATTAATTCGTAGCTCACCGGGTGGAGCTCTTTAAAGGCCAAGGACGCCAATTCCTCGCTCCAACGTTTTAGGCCGATGCGCTCGGCCAATGGCACGTAGATTTCTAATGTTTGCTCGGCGATGCGCGCGCGGCTGTCGGGGTTTTGTTTGCCGGCCAGGGTGCGCATGTTGTGCAATCGGTCGGCCAATTTGACAATCAAAACGCGGATGTCGCCGATGCTGGCGAGCAAAAGTTTTCGTAAATTTTCGGAATCTTTTATCTCGCGTTCGCTTTCCTCCAAATGGGCAATTTTGGTCAGGCCATCGACCAAAAACGAAACCTCCTCGCCAAATTGTTTTTTGATTTGCGATAGTTTGATGGTTGTGTCCTCGACCGTGTCGTGCAACAAGGCGGTGATGATGGTTGCATCGTCCATTTTTTTTTCGGTGAGGAGTTGCGCCACCGCCAAGGGATGTTCAAAATAATCGCGCCCCGAATGGCGTTTTTGGTTTTTATGGGCGGCGACGGAAAAATCATAGGCCGCGGCCAACAATTTTTCGTTGATGTTCGGGTTATAATTTTTAACCGAAGAAATGAGCTGGTCGGCTTGCATGGTGCTGTATTTGCTAATCCCCTTATGTCTTATTTTACCACAAAATTATGGTTTAGCAAAGCAAACTTAATGTTTGATTTTTTGCCAATATTCTTCCAATTGCTGTGGCGACATTGCGGTCATCGATTTTTTATCGCGGGCGATAAGCCGCGTCATTTTTGCAAAGCGGCGGTTAAATTTTTGATTGGCCTGTGCCAGGATTTTTTCCGCCGACAGGTTCATCTGTTCGCTCAAGCAAACCACGGTGAAGATAATATCGCCCAGCTCTTCCTGTTGGTTTTTTTTATCGCCATTTTTGAGCGCGGCCTGCAATTCCTTTATTTCCTCCTGCAATTTTTCCAACACCGCCGCTTCGTTCGGCCATTTGAAATTTTTTTTCATGGCGCGGCGGATGATGCCCTGGCTGGTGGCAAGTGGGTTGCTGAGGATTCCACGAAAGATTGACATGGTGTTTTTTATAGCATAAAGTCTGCAAAAAAATATGACAATAGAGAGTTTTTGGCGCGAGACGCTGAAGGATAGCAAAAAACTTACGGCCTTGGCCATACCGATTATTTTATCATCGGTGACCACGGCGGCACTGGCCATAACCGATAGTTATTTTTTATCACGACTAGATTCGCCGGTGCCATTGGCCGGTTATGGCTTGACAGCAACTTTCTTGGTGGTTTTTTATGCCACGGTTTATGGTTTTTTAAATCCCCTGGTTATTATGGTGGCCCAGGCGGCGGGCAGTAAACAATATAAAAAAGTGGGGGAGGTGGTTCGCGTCGGCTGTTTCATGGCCATAACCGCCGGGTCATTGTTTGGGCTGTTGATGTTTGCTTGTTATTTTTTGTTGCGGTTATTTGGTCAACCGATTGAGGTTGTGGCGGGTGTTTTTGGTTATTGGATTACGGTGTCGCTGTCTATTGGTTTTTGGGCGACTGGTTACGTGATAAAGCAAACGTTGGATGCGTTGCAAAAACCATGGACGGCAACGTTGATTTACTCTTCGATGATAGTTGTCAACTTGCCCTTAGCCTATGGGTTTATTTTTGGGGTGGCGGATTGGTTGCCCGCCCTTGGGTTGGCTGGCGCGGGGATAGCGTGGTTGATGGCTGACATGATATCTAACGCATTATTTTTTTTGTATTTCTTCTTAAACCCCAGCATGAAAAAATATCATGGCACAAAAAATGGTGGTGGGGCGAAATGGTTTTTGCGAACGCCGCTTGATAAAAAAATTATTAAGAACTTTATAAAAAATTCTATCCCCGTTGCGATAGAAAGTTTTTTTGAAGTCGTTAGCTACGCCATGCTCGGCGTTATGGTTGGGTGGTTTGGGGTTCAGGCCTTGGCGGCAAGACAAATCAGCAATGGCTTTTTGGAAATGCTTTACATGATACCACTCAGCATGACCTACGCCACCACCATTGTGATAGCCGACATTGTTGGCAAAAAACAATTCTCAAGGTTGCGCATCGCGGGTGGGGCGAGCTTGATGATAGTCAGTTGTTTAACCCTGTTGTCGGTGGTGTTTTTGTTGTTGGTTGGTAACAGCGTGGCCACGTTTTTTGGCGCGGGCTTGCCGTTGGCAGATGTTATCATTCCGCTGGCGGCCGGATTTTTGGTGATTGGCGCGGTCAGCCAGATGGTTGACGGGTTGCAATCGACCATGCTGGGGGCGTTGCGCGGGCTTGGTGATTTTAACTTTTCAAGCATCGTTAGCATCATTGGTTATATGTTGGTTAGCCTGCCGCTGGCCTATATCTTTGGCTTTCATATTTTTCATCACCCGATGGGTATTATTGCGGGCTTTATTGTTGGTGTGTTTTTGGTCGGCATGATTTTGGCAGTGCGGTTTTGGCAGAAAACGAATTTTAAACGCGCCTAATGTCTTCGCTGGTTTTTAAAAATCTGATGGCTTTTTTTGCGGCCAGGTTTTATAGCTAAAACATGACCGATATTCGCAAAATATTTCTTGATTATTTTAAAAACACCGGCCACCGTGTGGTGCCGTCGTCGTCGTTGGTGCCGCACGACGACCCGACATTGATGTTCGTCAATTCGGGCATGGTGCAATTTAAAAATATATTTTTGGGTTTGGAAAAACGTGATTATCAAACCGCCACCACCGCGCAAAAATGCGTGCGTGCCGGCGGCAAGCATAACGATTTGGACAATGTTGGCTACACCGCGCGCCACCATAGTTTTTTTGAAATGCTCGGCAATTTTTCGTTCGGCGATTATTTTAAAGAACAGGCGATTCACCATGCGTGGCAAGTTGTCAGCCAAGAGCTGAAATTGCCGCGCGATAAACTTTGCGTCACGGTCTATCACGATGACGAGTCTGCCTATAACCTGTGGAAAAAAATTGCCGGCCTCCCCGATGATAAAATTATCCGCATCGCCACCAACGACAATTTTTGGCAAATGGGCGACACCGGACCCTGCGGGCCATGCTCCGAAATTTTTTATGACCATGGCGATAAAATTTTTGGCGGCCCACCGGGGAGCAAAGACCAAGACGGCGACCGCTTTGTCGAAATTTGGAATTTGGTTTTCATGCAATATGAAATGCAGGCCGCCGGCAAGCGGATAGATTTACCCCGCCCGTCTATCGATACCGGCATGGGGCTGGAGCGTATCACCGCCGTGCTGGAGGGCGTTGCGAACAATTACGACACCAGTTTGTTTACGCCGTTGATTGCCGCGGTTGAGGCCGCGCTTCGCCAAAAACCAACCGAGAAAACCATCGCCTCGTTCCGCGTTATCGCCGACCATTTGCGCGCCATGGCGTTTTTGGTTGCCGACGGGGTTGCGCCATCGAACGAGGGACGGGGTTACGTCCTGCGCCGCATCATGCGCCGCGCCATGCGCCACGCCCACATGTTGGGCAACGACCGGCCATTGTTTGGGCGGCTGTTGCCGAGCTTAATCGATGTGATGGGTGGGCATTACAACGAATTGAGCAAGGAGCAAAAAAATATCAACCAAGTTTTTTTGCGCGAGGAAGAACAGTTCGAAGAATTGTTGGCGCGTGGCATGGGGTTGTTGAATAAGGAAATTGAAAAAATTCCGGCGGGAAAGGATTTGCCTGGGGCGGTGGCCTTTCAACTTTATGACACCTTTGGTTTCCCGCTCGATTTAACCATCGACATCATGCGTGGCGATGGGCGCGGGGTCGAGGTCGCGGGTTTTGATAAGGCGATGGCCGAACAAAAAAAACGCGGCAAAGAATCCTGGGCCGGGTCGGGCGATAACAAGCAAGCACCAATTTGGTTTGCGTTGAAGGAAAAACATGGCGAGACAAAATTTTTGGGCTATGACGGATTATCGGGCGACGGCGCGGTGATTGCCCTGCTTGATAACGAATTGCAATCGATGGCGCAGTTGCCGGCGGGTGATGATTGTTGGCTAGTGCTTGACCAAACGCCGTTTTATGGCGAGGCCGGCGGGCAAAAGGGCGACCGCGGCACGCTCGATATTAACGGCGTGCAATATCAGGTGAAGGACACAAAAAAATACCAGGGCATTATCGTCCACCATATTACCGCAACCGAAAATCGCGGCGCGGTAAAAATTGGCGATAAGGTTTCAGCGCGAGTCGATGAAGCCTGGCGCAACGGCGTGCGCGCCAACCATTCGGCAACCCATCTGTTGCACGAGGCATTGCGCCAGGAACTGGGCTCGCATGTTGCGCAAAAGGGTTCGTTGGTCGCCAACGACCATTTGCGTTTTGATTTTTCGCATCACGAGGCGATTGACGCGGCGCGCCTGGCCCAGATTGAATCGGCGGTGAATGACCGCGTGGCTAGGGGCGGGCGGGTGATAACAAAAACCATGGACAAACCGACGGCAGAACAGTTGGGGGCGATTGCCCTGTTCGGTGAAAAATATGGCGACGCGGTGCGGGTGGTTTTCATGGGGGCGGCGACCGATAAATCGGCGAACAACGAACGGCAACATTTTTATTCGATAGAATTATGCGGCGGCACCCACGTGGCCGATGTCGCCGAGATTGAACATCTGATGATAGAGCGCGAAGAATCGGTGGCGTCGGGCGTGCGGCGCGTTACGGCCATAACCGGCAAGGCGATGGTGCATAAAAAATTGGAGATAGAAATAAACGCGTGGCAGGCAAAAATAAAAGCGGCAAATAAGGCGAGTGTATTTCCACCGGTGCCGACTGAGATTATCGAAAAGCAAGCTATGATAAAAACCCTGCAACAGCAATATGACGCGGTGATGGCGAATAACAAAAAACTGGCCAAGGAGTTAGCCGATAAAAAAATTGCGGCGGCATCAAATCTATCGCTGGCTGATGGTGAAAAACACCCGAGTCATGATTTTATCTATGTGGGTAAAAAAATCGATGGCGTTACCGGCCGCGACCTGAAACCCATCATCGATAATATCAAAAAAAATCCTGACCTTGCCAACAGCGTGATTGCCCTGTTGGCGGTTGACGATGGCAAGGTCGCGGTCGCCATTGCGGTCAATGGCACGGCGCGGCAAGCTATCTCGGCCGGCGACATTGCCACCATGGCCGGCAAAATGCTGGGCGGCAGTGGCGGCGGTCGCCCCGATTTTGCCATGGCGGGCGGAAGCCTGCCATCCACAGAGAGGGCAGGCGGAAGCCTGCCAGCCACAGAGATGGCGGGCGGAAGCAACATCACGGTGGCCGATGATACAATGGCGGCGATTAAAAAATTGGTGCTGGCATAATTTTACGCCAAGCAAAAAACCAATCGTTGGCGATTACCCCAACAAGGTGGCGATGGTGTTTTGTAGCGCGCCCTTGCCCAGGTTGCTGTGCGCGCTGGTGGTGATGATGCTGGGCAAGCAATGGGCAAATTTTTTTATCGCATTTTCGGTTTTTTTTATTTCGGCGGTTAATAATTTTTCTGGCACCTTATCACATTTTGTAAAAATCAATTGGGTCGTCACCCCGCAATCGAACAACAATTGTATCGCCGCCAGATCGATGGTTTTCAACCCATGCCGCGCGTCGATTAGCAAACACATCAGCCGCAGGTTGGGGCGGGTCGATAGGTAAGCCAAGATGGTGTCTTGCCACATTTCGGTTTTACTGCGGGCGGCGCGGGCAAAACCATAACCCGGCAAATCGACCAATAAAAACGGCATCCGGTCGCGCTCGCCACTGCCAAATATTTTTTCAAAGAAAAATAATTCCTGGGTTCGGCCCGGGCTTTTCGATTGCCGTGCCAAATTTTTTTGCATCACCAGGTTGTTAATCAACGATGATTTGCCAACATTCGACCGCCCCCAAAAGGCAACCTCCGCCAAATGCCCCATCGGCAATTGTTCGGGTGCGGCCGCCACCGCCAATAATTGCCAGCCGCCGTGCCAATAACTTTCCCATTTTTTTGTCATGCTTCAATAATGGGGCAATGAATGATGCGCTGTAAATTTTACGATTTGCTCGTTTTTTTCACGGTGCGAAACGGCGTGTAGGTTGGGATGCCCAAACGGCGGTTGATAACATATTGTTGCAATATCGACAGGGCGTTGTTCCACGCCCAATAAATAACCAGGCCAGCCGGCGACGAACCCAGCATGAAGGTAAAGATGTAGGGGAAATAGCTGAAGATTTTTTGTTGCAATGGGTCGGAAGCGGGTGGGTTAAATTTTTGTTGCAACCACAGGGTAAAGCCCATGATGATGGGCCAGATGCCGATATTCACAATATGCAACACTGCCGGCACTTGCCATGGAAACAAACCAAAACCGGTCAATAAACCATAGGGATCCGGCACCGACAGGTCGCTTATCCAGCCAAAAAATGGCGCGTGGCGAAATTCGATAGAGATGTTGAAGACGTGATAGAGGGCAAAAAATACTGGAATTTGAATCAACATCGGCAAGCAACCGGCCAGCGGGTTGACGCCTTCTTTTTTATACAACGCCATCATCGCCTGCGACTGCTCGGCCGATGTTTTGTGGCGTTTTTTTAATTCCTCGACCTTTGGCGCGAGTTTCCGCATCATCGCCATCGATTTAAATGAATGCTGGGCAAAGGGGAACAGCAACAACCGCACCACCACCGTCAGGGCAAGAATCGCCAACCCAACCGAATGCAATTGATCGCTTAGGAAATGAAGCAACCAGGCCATCGGTTTGGTCAGTATGTAAAGCCAACCATAATCGATAGTCAGGTTAAATTTGTCGATATTTTTGCTGGTCGCATAATCGTTAATAATGCCGGTGTCTTTCGGCCCGACAAAAAGATAAAGTGTTTTTTCAATCGTATGGCGGCGCGGCAAAATATCGTAATCCATGGTGTAATCAACTTGGTAACGGCCACGGCCCAGCGACGCCCCCTTGTCATAGGTAATGCGGCTGGCGAGTTTGCTGTCGGGGTTGGCGGGTATCGCGGTGGCGTCGTCGGCGGTGGTTGCTGGTTTATTGCTGTTCTGCGCCGTGCCACTGATATCGGGGACCAGGGCGGTCAGCCAATATTTATCAGAAAAGGCAAACCAGCCGGTTTTGCCCGAGCCCTGGAATGGGGTTTTTATCATCTTGGCATAGGTTTCTTGGGTAAGTTTCTTATCCAGCATGACCATCGGCCCCTCCCGCACATTACCGACCGTAACCGGCGGCGCGCCAAATCGCGCTGTCAAACCATAAAATGCAATATCTTGGTTGGTGACGCCGATGTTTTGCACCGATTGTTTGATGGTGAAAAGGTAATTGTCGTCGAGGCTGACCAGCAGTTTATAAATCAAGCCGTCCGAACTATAGGTCAGGGTGACATTGTCGCCATTTTTTAAAACTTTTTTATTCGCCGTCCATAAACTATCACTATTCGGCAGGGTGATGCGGTCGTTGCGGCTCAACCAACCCAAATCAACGACGTAACCATTAGCGCTGTTGCTGGGTGACAGCAAGGTCACCGGCGATTGGTCGTCAACCGCGTTGGTGTATTGTTTCAGAACAATATCGTCAAAGCGCAAACCGCGCAGGTTGATACTGCCCTTTATCGTTGGGCTGTCGATAAGCACCCGCGGGTTATCGGCCAGGGCCTGGTCGCGGGGTTTAATAACCGCATCCTTTTGCGCGGCGGTTTTTTTACCGGCCGTGGTATCGGCGGTTGTGGTGGTGACCGGCGTTGCGGCCGGGGTGGCGGGTGGTTTCGGTGCGGGGAAAAAATAACTCCAGGCACCGATAATAACGGTGGAAAGGATAATGGCCAACAGCAGGTTGCTTTTGTTATTCATAGCTCTTTCCCCAAAATGTTAGAAAGTTATTTAAGAAATTTTATTGTCCCGATATTGATTGATGACGGCATCTATAGCTTCTTTCACTTGATTCTGCAAGGGCAAGAAGCCCGCCCGCGCCGTTTTTGGCGTGGCGATGAAAACAAAATCGAAAGGTAAAGTTTCGGCCGGCGATTGGTCGAGGTAAGCGCGGCTGATGACTTTTAACCGGCGTCTAATTTTGTTGCGGGTGACGGCCTTGCCAATTTTTTTGCTAACCGTGAAGCCGACCCGCGGGCCAATAGTGGGCGCGTTGTTGCGATTGGCGGTTGCCGCCACCAAGATGAGCGGTTTTTTAACAACCAGGCCATGTTTTTGCGTGTGCAAAAACGCGCTTCGTTTTTTGATAGTGGTTAGCTTCAATGAAGTTTAGAATTTTGATGAATGTTAGCGGGGGGTAAAAGCCCTTGTCTAGGGTTGGTCTAGGTTTTGGTCTGGTTTCATGCACCATTGGCGACGATGCAAACGATGGCTTAGCTTATGGCAAGCCCATCAAATTGATGACGGCGTTTAGGCCGATAATTTTTTGCGACCCTGGCGGCGGCGGCGCGCCAGGATTTTTTGCCCGTCGCGGGTTGCCATGCGGGTTCTGAACCCGTGGCGGCGTTTGCGCACCAATTTGCTTGGTTGATATGTTCTTTTAACCATGATGATTTTTGCTTAGGGTATTTTTTGCACCTTGTCAATGGTAAAAGGCAAATGATAAAAAAAATGCATGGAAGATAGCGATGCCGCATTGCCCGTCGGCGTGCTTTAGCCAGGGGGGGGGTCGTGTAACGTTTTTTATATTAAAAAATATATGAGGATAAAAAGATGAGTTGGCGAACCCACCCAAAAAATATCTCCACCGCTGTCGCGGTGTTCGTATTTTTATCCCTCGTCGGCGGCTGAAGCACGCCGACAGGCAATGTGGCATTTTTCGAATTGAAGTAGTAGCGTAAAAAAATTGCTCCAAAGCCCCTCTCCCGTCATTCCCTGACAATTCCTTGATAATTAAACTTGCTTACTTATCGCCGATTTTTTTAGGACGATGTAGTGCGCGCCGTCGCCGCCGCGCCGTGGGTCGGCCAATTGGTGGCTGGCGATGATGCCGTGGTGCCGTTCCAAAAATTGTTGCAGGGTGTGTTTCATGACGCCGGTGCCCTTGCCCGTGATGATAAGCAAATGCCGCCGCCCGCCCGCCCGCATGTTATAAAAAAAATTATCCAGCGCGGTGAAGCCCTGGGCCGCCGTCATGCCATGCAGGTCAAGCCGACCATCGATGGGCAGGTTTTTTTGCGATTTTTTTATCGTGCCATTTGGCACGGTGTTGGGCACGGCGGGCGGCGGCGCGATGGTTACCGGCGCGTAATTGGTTGTTAGCCGCCGTGGCGCAGGTGGCAATGTTTTTTTTGTAAGGGCGGGTGGCCGCGCGGCAAGCGGCGCGGGCGAAATCGAGTTACGCGCGTTGTTTTTTTTCAGCGGCGGATTCGGCAAAGCGATGGGTTTTATTTTTAATACCTTCGTTTTTGCCTTATAACTTTCTCATAAATTCATGGCGCAATTATAATCGAAGCCGGTTGGTTTTGCTACTTTTTTTGCGGGCGCGGGCGTGGCAACTTGATTTGTCAATGGCAATCATCTAGAGGTGGGTGAGATGTCTCTGCTTAGCAAAATTACTGGTGGCAATAAATATATTGGGTTGATAGCATTATTGATTATGATGGGGCTTCTCAGCACCGACATTTTTTTACCCAGCCTGCCGAAAATTACCGAATATTTTCACACCGACAAAACCCAAACCGTTAAGGGGTTGAGTTATTATTTTATCGCCCTGGCCGGGTCGTTTTTGTTTGTCGGCAATTTGGTCGACCGGTTCGGTCGGCGCATCATGCTGTTGATTGGCCTGGTTATGTATATTGCCGTGTCATTGCTGATTGGTTTTAGCTGGTCGGTGGAGGTTTTTGTTATCGGCCGCGCGGCCCAGGGGGTGGCCTCCGCCATTATCAACACCACCGCCCGCACCATCGCGCGCGACACCACCGAACGCAGTCAAATGGGCAAGGTTTTTTCATTCGTCGGCATGGTGGTTTCGATATCGCCGATGGTCGCGCCCTTGATTGGTGGCTTCATTGAAAAATACCTGGTGTGGCAGGTTAGTTTTTATTTCTTGAGCGTTTTTGCCGGCTTGATATTGCTGTATGTTGCCTTTCGCCTGCCCGAAACCGCGCCGAAAAAAAACCGCGCTGAACAGCAATTGGAAAAAAGCCTGCTGGGCGAATTTAAAGCCTATTGGCTGATTTTATCGCATTTTGGTTTTTTGGCCTATGGCGCGGTGTTGTTTGGCTTCTTCGCTTTTTTTGGTTCCTACATCGGTGCGTCGTCTTTTATCTACACGCAATTGGGGTTGCAACCCGACCAATTTGGATTGATATTCACCATGACCGCGGTGATGTTTTTGGTTGGCTCGACCATCAATAACCTTATACAGGACAGGGTCGGGGGGTATCTGCTGATGTTGGTTGGGGTATCGCTTACGACCTTGGGGGTTTTTATTCTCTGGGCGTTGGCGACATTGCAAATTCACCAGGTGTGGGCGGTGGCCGTGCCGATGATGGTGGCGACGCTTGGCAATGGCATGGGCATTGGCAATGCCTTCGCCGGTTCGACAAAATATTTTCGCGTAAGGGCGGGCACCGCCACGGCGATGCAGGGCTTCGCCCAATATGGCACCATGGCAGTGGCGGTGAATGGCATGGGGCATTTTTTAACCGGCGATGGCGGTGACGTCGTGATGGCCTTGAGCCTTGCCATGATACGCGCCATGGTGTTGGCCTGGGCGGGGGTTGCCGCCGTGTCGGTGATTGAGCATTACAAGCTCCGATTGCGTTATTTTTAATAGCATTTCTGCTTTTTTATTTTCGTTGCCATGTTATTTAATATCATGTAGTATAACCACCATAGATAAGAGATACGAAGCAAAATGTCCGCAATTCCCAACATTCTACCGGTGTTTCCTTTAAGCGGGGTCATCATTCCCCCTGGCGCGGTGTTTCCCTTAACCGTATTTGAATCGCGTTACGTGGCAATGCTTGAGGATGTGTTAAAAAACGGCCGTTACCTTATCATGGTGCAACCAAAAGGCGATAGTTTGGGGCACGAGAAGGGGGAGGAGGTCGTCAGTGGCGGCAAGGGGAAATTCCCGTCGCTTTACAATGTTGCCACCCTGTGTAAGGTCGTGTTGTTTGACGAGAATTCGCCCAGCCGTTACCGCATCACGGCGATGGGGTTGCAACGGCTGGTGCCGGGCAAGGAAAAGGCGATGAAGCGTGGCTATCGCCGTTTTACCTTTCAACGCAAGCAATATATACGTGATTTGTTGAACGACAATTTCCGCATCACCGACCGCAAGAATTTTTTCACCCTCCTGTCGCGCTATTTGGAGCGTTTTGAAAAGGATGTCAATTACGATGATTTTGAAAAATTGGATGATGAAAAAATTCTGTTTGTGGTGATGACAACCTTCCCATTTTCGCCGGCCGAGAAGCAAGCTTTGTTGGAGGCAAAAAATACCCACGAGCGGTTTGAGCTGTTGGTTGCATTGCTCGAGATGGACATCAAAGACCAGAGCAACCGTGTTGACAGCAAAAAAGTCGGTTTCTGGGGCGGTGTCAAAAAAAGAATATTGCAATAACACCATCAACGATTATCCAACGGAGGGCGCGCCCATCAGCACGCCTATAAAAAAATCCTCACAAAAAAATTTCGCATAAATTACGTAAAAATATTGCCTTAAAAATATCATGGCGCGGGATAATAATGCAACCAGCAACCCCGCGACCTTTATCCTCAATGTGCCAAATATTGGCGGTGGGGGGCAATCGGGTACGGGCAACAACGCCGGCAACCCCATGCCGAATCCGGGGACGAATCCCATGACAAACGCAGGGGGCAATAACGCAAACAATCCCATGCTGATGAAGTTGCAGGAATTGGTCAATCAGGGCATGAACGCCATCCAGCAAAAGCAGTGGCAGGTTGGGCTTGACGCCCTGTCCCAGGCGGCATTGCTTTCCGACCAAACGCCATTTTTGTGGGAACACCTCGGCCTGTGTGCGGTGCAGTTGGAAAAATACGAGGCGGCTTACCTCCACACGACGCGCCTCCTGTGGTTGCAACCCGACCATGTTTCGGCGCACTTGAACCGTGGGCGCATCGCCAATAAATTGGAAATGCTGACCGAGGCGGTGGCTGATTTTGAATGGGTGATTGCCGCGAAGCAATCATCGCCGACGCAAATTGCCGAGGCCGGCGTCGAATTAATTGCCCTTTACCGCGACATGGCGACCAGCAAGGCCGAGGTGAAAAAAGCCCTCGATATCATCGCCATCATGGAAAAACTACCGCCCGAGGCAATGGCCCCGGTGCAGGGAAAATTTTATCGCCACCGAATTTTTACCTACCTCAAGGCGGGGGATTATAAAAAAGGTTTCGAATATTACGAGGTGCGTAACGACCCAACCATAAAATTATTCAGCCAGCCGATTTGGGCGATGCTGGCGCACCACCAAGATAGTAATTTGTGGCGCGGCAAGGAATCGCTGAAAGATAAAGTTATTTTAATATCGGCCGAGCAGGGGTTTGGCGATGTGATTCAATTTTCGCGTCTCCTGCCCGATTTTTTGGCGATGGCAAAAAAACAGGGGGCAAAAAAATTGCTGTTGGAGGTTTACCCGACCCTGGTCGAATTGATGCAATCATCGCCCATTACAAAAGATATCGAGGTGATTGCGCGCGGTGTTACGACGCCGGTATTTGATTATTGGGTGCGGTTGGGTAGCCTGCCGCATCATTTGCAATTGACCATCGATACCATCCCCTATGCCCAGAAAAAACCATTTGCCTATCTTGGGGTTGCGCCGCCCGCGAGCCTAACTGGCGAGCCGGCCAAAACAGCATTGTCAAAACCATTGTTGCAGGTGGTGCCCGGGCGGCGAAAAATCGGCATTGCATGGTCGTCGAATGTCAGCAGTAACGATAATTCCCTGCGCTCCCTGCCGGGGTTAAAAACCCTGCTCCCCCTGTGGGATGCCGAGGATTGCGATTTTTATTCCCTGCAAGTTGGCGAGAAGGCCAAAGAAATTGTCGAGCTGGGGATGGAGGCCGCCTTGCTCGACCTATCGCCTTACCTTAAAAACTTCGCCGACACCGCAAGGCTTGTGCAGGAAATGGATTTGGTGATTACCATCGATTCGGCGGTCATGCATGTCGCCGGTGCGCTGGGGAAGCCTGCGTGGGTGATGGCGCCCTACGCCGCCGATTGGCGGCTGGGGCTGGGCAAGGCGGAGGACACCCACCCCTGCCCATGGTATCCGACCGCGACGGTGGTGCGGTGCGACGCGCCCGGCGCGTGGGATAAGGTTATCGAGCGGTTGTTGGAAAAACTGCTAAACGATAAAAAATAACCAGCCCCCAATTTTTTTTGATTTTTTCAAAGATGGTTTATCAATTACAAACCCCATCCTTGGTGCAACCAAGGCCAGCCACCAACAAACCGCTGGTCAATTTGTTTTTCGCCACCGACCAAAAATACGTGGCCTTCACCGGTTTGGCGGTGGCGACGTTTTTAAAACACCTCAACCCCAATTTTTTTTTGAACGTGGTGATAGTCCATGATGGGTCGGTGACGCGCCAACAGATGGAACAATTTGGCAAATTGCGCAACACAAATAACGTCGAAAACAATATTGCCTTTTTGGATTGCCGCAATGAATTGCTGGTCTTGAATGAAAAAAACCTGGGTGGCACGCGCGGCACGATGTTTCGGTTGCTGTTGCCGCTGATTATGAAAAATCTTGACCGCGTGCTTTACGTCGATTCTGACCTTATCGCCGCCGGCGACATATCGGAACTTTTTACGATGGATATGAAAGGGTGCGCCATTGCCGCGTCGCGCGATTTGCCGGTTTACGCCAATTGTGTTGCGACCGAGGTCAAGGTGCCGGTCAGGCCGTTTATGAACATGCTGGTCGATGGCGGCGAGCAAGACAATGCCATGACATGGCGCGAGTATCTTAAAAAATACCTGGGCATCGACAACAATTGGGGCGATTATGTCAATGCCGGCGTGATGTTGTTTGATGTAAAAAAAATGTGGGAATTGAATCTGGTGGATGGTATTTTGGGCGAAATCGGCAGGGGCTATGTTTACCTTGACCAGGATATTTTGAACAAACATCTGCTAACCCATTGCTTGCAACTATCGCCGATTTGGAACCTGCATGCTTTTTTAACCACGCCGCTGTTTGCCGGCCATGTTGAAAAACATGTCGACAAGCAATTGGTGGCGGAATATGTGTCGGCCTGCAACAGCCCAAAAATTATCCATTTCGCCGGCCCGTGGAAACCATGGAAGCGTAATGATATCATCCACACCGATAAATTTTTTAACAGCCTGGTCGAAACCCCGTGGTTTGATGAGGTGATGAATCAATTTGAGCTGAACAAAATGTATAATTTGCAGGTGAAAAAAATATGAGCAACGAAAAAACGCCGGCCGTGTCGGTGGTGATGAGCGTTTACAACGGCGGCAAATTTTTGCGGCCCAATGGGATTGGTTCGATATTGAATCAAACATTTCAGGATTTTGAATTTATCATCGTTGACGATGGTTCGACCGATGGTTCGACCGAGGTTATAAAACAGGCGGCGCAGGAGGACGCAAGAATCCGCGCGGTGTTTTTAAACCAAAACGCCGGCATTGCGCGGGCGCGCAACGCCGGCCTCAGCATTGCCCGCGGTAAATACATGATGGTGCAGGACGCCGAGGATATTTCCTATCCCAACCGCATGCAACAGCAATTTGATTTTATGGAGGCCAACCCCAGCTTCACCATGGTCGGCGCGGCGATGAAGGTCGTGAATTTAATGGTGCCGGAAAATGCCACGATGGCGCGCCAGGCGGCATCGGATTATTTAAGTGGCGCGCGCGAAACCACGCTTCATTACCCCAACGCCCCCGAACGAATAAAGGAAATCGTGATGAGGGGGTCGATGCCATCGACGCATCTGGTGTTTTTTGTTCGCATGGCGGCGTTGCGAAAAATTGGTGGTTATCATCCGGCCCTGCCGGTGGCGGAGGATATGGATCTTTTTTTTCGCCTTTACGCCCTTGGTGATGGTATTGGTGGCGGCATGACGCACCTGCCCGATGTGTTGGTCGACCATATTGTGCATGGTGATAATTCGGCCAACCGCGTGCCGCTGTGGAAGGCAACCTGCGCCATCGCCGCGTCAAAATCGCATCTGGCGCGTATTGCGGGCCAGCCCGATTTTTTGGCCGGCCGCGAAACCCCGCCGGGGCTCGATATTTTGGATATTGCCCAGAATCCAAACGAGCGATTAACCTTCGCGCGTTATATCATCGGCTCGTTGCTGTGGGGGATAGAGCGGGCGGAAAATCATAAATTATTTTGGCAATTGTTGCAGGATGAGGTTTTAACAAAAGAAATGCCCCTGCAAATAAAAACCGAGATTGTCAGCGGCTTGCTCAATGATATTTTAAATTACAGCCGGCAATATTACCCAGCGCATTTTACGTTGTTGCAGGAATTACTGCGCGCCATTATCCAATTGGTGGGGAAGGTGGAAAACTTGGATGATATTAAAAACACCATCCAACAATTTCTTGCCAGCAAGCAACAGGACGCCACGTGGCTAGAAAATTTGGTGTAAAAGCGCAACAAACGTTTATCCACAAAAAAACATTTTCACCACCACAAGTTATTGACATTTTTTATGTTTCGTAGCATGATGGCGGATAATTTTTTTTAATTACTTTTTCACCGAGGGGGAAAAAAACATGACAACCGCCACCGCATTAAAACCAAATGACCTAGAGGCATTTTGGATGCCATTTACCGCCAACCGTCAGTTCAAACAAAAACCACGTTTGTTTGTTTCGGCATCTGGCATGTATTACAAAACCGACGACGGCCGCACGGTGCTTGACGCAACCGCTGGCCTGTGGTGCGTGAACGCTGGTCACTGCCGGCCAAAAATTACCGAAGCGGTGCAAAAACAAGTCGCCGAGTTGGATTACGCCCCGGCCTTTCAAATGGGCCACCCGAAAATTTTTGAATTGTCATCGCAATTGGTGTCGATGTTCCCAAAAGGTTACGATTATGCTTTCTACACCAATTCGGGTTCTGAATCGGTGGAAAGCGCGCTGAAAATTGCCTTGGCCTATCACAAAATGCGCGGCGAGGGCGGGCGCACAAGGTTGATTGGTCGCGAACGCGGTTACCACGGCGTTAATTTTGGCGGTATTTCGGTCGGCGGCATCGTCAACAACCGCAAATTTTTTGGCACGTTATTAACCGGCGTTGACCATTTGCCCCACACCCATAATTTGGCGAAGAACGCCTTTAGCAAGGGCGTGCCGCAACATGGTGCCGAATTGGCCGATGATTTAGAACGGATTGTTACCTTGCATGGAGCCGATACCATCGCCGCGGTGATTGTCGAACCCATGGCCGGTTCGACCGGCGTGTTGATTCCGCCAAAGGGTTACCTGCAAAAACTGCGCGACATCTGCACCAAACATGGCATCTTGTTGATTTTTGATGAGGTCATCACCGGCTTTGGCCGCTTGGGGTCGCCCTTCGCGGTCGATTATTTCGGCGTCGAACCCGACATGGTGACAACCGCCAAGGGTTTGACCAACGGCGTTATCCCGATGGGGGCAGTGATATGCAAAAAACATATTTACGATGCTTTCATGAAAGGTCCCGAACATATGATTGAGCTGTTCCATGGTTATACCTATTCCGGCAACCCGGTGGCCACGGCGGCCGGGCTGGCGACGTTGGAAACCTACCGCGAGGAAAAATTGTTTGAACGGGCGCGCGACCTTGCCCCCTATTGGGAAAATGCCCTGCATAGCTTGAAGGGCATGCCCCATGTTATCGACATTCGCAACCTCGGGTTGGTTGGTGCGGTCGAGTTGGAACCGATGAAGGACCAGCCGACCAAACGCGCCTTCTCCGCCTTCTTGAAGGCGTTTGACAAGGGTTTATTGATTCGCACTACCGGCGATATCATTGCCCTGTCGCCGCCGTTGATTATCGAAAAGAAAGAAATCGACCAGATAGTTACAATGCTGGGCGATATTCTGAAAACATTGGAATAATAAACATGGCGTTACGGGTTTCCGTCTCTGCATATAAAAAAAGGGTGGATAGGTTGGTGGGCTGGCTGGCCTGCGGCGCATTTACGCTGTTTTCTAGCTTGCCGACCGAATCGCTTGCTAAGGCGGGGCAGGTCAATATCATTGCCTGGCCTGGCTATATGGAGCGTGGCCAGAACAACAAAGATTTTGATTGGCTAACCCAATTTGAAAAAGATACCAATTGCAAGGTTAATGTAAAAATCTCCAGCTCGTCGGACGAAATGGTAACCTTGATGAATCAGGGTGGTTTCGATTTGGTGACTGCGTCGGGCGATGCGTCGGTGCGCATGATACGCGCCGGCGTGGTGCAACCGATAGACATCAGCAAAATCACCGCTTGGAAAACCATCGACAAAAGATTGGAAAACCAACCATGGGACACGGTGAAGCAAAATGGCACGATGGTGCATTACGGCGTGCCATTCATGTGGGGGCCGATAGTTTTGCTTTATAATAAAAAGGTTTTTAAAACCCCGCCCACCAGTTGGTCGGTGGTGTTTGACGAACAAACCTTGCCCGACGGCAAATCGAACAAGGGGCGGGTCTCGGCCTACATCAGCCCGATTTACCTGGCGGATGTTGCGCTCTATGTGAAAAAACGTCATCCCGAATTAAAAATCGACAACCCCTATTACCTGACCGAAAAACAATATCAGGCAACCCTGGCCCAGGCGCGGGCGCAACGCAAAATTATCGGCCATTATTGGGGCAACCCAATGACGCAGATAGACGATTTCGCGAACGAGGGCACGGTGGCCTCATCCTCCTGGCAATTCCAAGTCAACCTGTTGCAACGGGGCAAAAAATCGGCCGAATTTGATTATACTATCCCGCGCGAGGGATCGACCGGTTGGGTTGACACCACGATGTTGCATAGCAAATCAAAAAATGTCGATTGCGCCTACGCATGGTTAAACCATTCGATAAGCCCGAAGTTGCAGGGCGATTTGGCGGCGTGGTTTGGCGCGGTGCCGGCCGTGCCGGCCGCTTGCCGTGGCAATAAATTGCTGGGTGAGGATGGTTGCCGCCGCAATGGGTTTTACCAATTTAAAAACATTGTCTTGACCACCACGCCGGTGCAAGATTGCGGTAAACCTGAACCTTGCGTGCCATACAGCCGCTGGGTGCATGATTACCAAGATATCTTGGGGCGGTGATTTTTTTCAGGAAACTTAGTTTTTAAAATAACCGCTATCGCCGCACGGAAAGCCCAAACCGGTCAGGCGAATGATTATCGCGCCCTCAAGTTTTGTAAATTATAATGCAAAAAATTCTTGCCATTTTGATTTTTGTTTGTTAGGGTTGCGATGGTTATTAAAAATTAACCCTAGCGTTGTAAAAATACTAAAATAAAATAGGAATAAAAAAATGGCCGTCCCCAAAAGAAAAACCAGCCCATCGCGCCGCCAAATGCGCCGGTCGCACCTTGCTATCTCCGGCAAAAACGCGGGGGTATGTAAAAATTGTGGCGAAAGCAAATTACCGCACCATGTTTGCACCCAATGTGGTCATTACGGCGACCGAGAGGTTGTTGCGCCAAACACAGCAGAGTAGCCATGGTGTGGGAGGTTGCTGTTATAATTTTTAATAACGGCTAAACTAACCCAGCATTATTATTACTTAAAAAAACTTGCTCGTTTTTCCATCCACAAGATATTATGATAAGAAAATCAGGCGAGGTTATCTTGGCGATCGATGTCATGGGTGGCGATAACGCCCCCGATGCGTCGTTGGTGGCTTGCGAAAAATTTCTAAAAAAAAATAACAATGTTTTTTTTCTGCTGGTGGGCAATGAAGCAAAAATAAAACCCTACCTGACAAAATACAAATTGTTGCGCCAAAAATCGCATGTCGTTCACACCAAGGATATTATCAAAAATGACGAACGCCCATCGGCCGCGGTAAGGATAGGCAAAAATAGTTCGATGGCGATAGCGGTGCAGGAAACCGCCATGGGCCACGCCGATGCGGTTATTTCGGCCGGCAACACCGGCGCGCTGATGGCCTTTTCGATGTTTGGTTTTAAACGTATCAAGGGTATTGACCGACCGGCGATTTGCGGGTCATTCCCGACAATGCGCGGTTGGACATGTGTCCTTGACCTTGGGGCGAATTTAGAAAACAGCGCGGCAGAATTATGCCAATTTGCCTTGCTTGGCAGTGAATTTGCCAAGATTCATTTTAACATTAAAAACCCCAGCGTTGGCATTCTGAATGTTGGTAGCGAGGAAAGCAAGGGATTTGATTTTTTACAAAAAGCCGCCGAGGCCTTGCAACAAAAGGCAAAACCATTTGATAAAATTAATTACTATGGATTTATCGAGGGCGATGATATCGCCAAGGGCACGGTTGATGTCTGCGTGACCAATGGTTTTGTCGGCAATGTAGTGTTGAAAACCGCCGAGGGGATTGGCCGCCTGGTGAACAATAAATTAAAGCAGAGTTTTTCCGCCGACATGCGGACGCGGGTTAGTTATTTGTTGGCGCGCCACGAATTAAAAAAACTTCGCGATTTTTTGGACCCACGGCTTTACAACGGCGCGCCATTGCTCGGGCTTAATAATATCGCGGTGAAAAGCCATGGTTCGTCTGACCATGTGGCGTTTCGTTCGGCGATTCAATTGGCATACGAATTGGTTAGCAAACATATTGTGAATAATGTAAAACGGAATCTAGAAAGAATTGATAGTTAAAAAAATGAGCATAATGGTGGCGCGATGGAATTAAAAAAAACACGCCTTGTCGGGGTTGGGCACTACCTGCCGGCGCGCGTCATTACCAACCATGATTTGCCGGCCAGTTTGGATACGTCGGACGAATGGATATTTCAACGCACCGGCATTAAGAAGCGGCATTTTGTCGCCGATGGCGAAAAATGTTCCGACATGGCGATTGCCGCCGCCACCGCGGCTATCAAAACCGCCGGCGTGGCGGCAGGCGATATTGACATGGTGGTGGTGGCGACATCGACCCCCGACGATACCTATCCCGCGACCGCCGGTTTGGTCCAGGCGGCGTTGGGCATTTCGCCCGGGCCATTTTTTGACGTCCAGGCGGTGTGCGCCGGTTTTACCTATGCGCTGTTTTTGGCCAACCAATCGATTATGCTTGGGGCGGCAAAAAATATTTTGGTGGTTGGTGCCGATGTTAACAGCAAAATTATTGACGCCACCGACCGCGCCACCTATGTCTTGTTTGGCGATGGTGCCGGCGCGGTTATCCTTCATGGTGAAAAAGATAGTAGTGATAAGAATCAGCCAGGCATAATCAATTGCAAGATCGATGGCGACGGGCGACAACGCGATAAATTATTTGTCGATGGCGGGGTATCGTCAACCGGCACGGTGGGCAAGGTCAAAATGAAGGGGCAAGATGTTTTTCGTTACGCGGTCGATAAAATGGGCAAAATTGTCGAACAATGCTTGGCCGACGCCGATTTAACCGTCGCCGATATCGATTGGTATATTCCGCACCAGGCCAATTCGCGCATTATGGACGCGGTGTGCGAACGATTAAAAATGGACCGCGCCAAGGTAATTTCCACGGTGCACGAACATGCCAATATATCGGCGGCGACCATTCCGGTGGCGATGAGCATGGCAAACGACGACAAAAAATTTAAACCTGGCCAATTATTGGCGATGAGCGCGCTGGGCGGCGGCTTCGCCTGGGGCGGCGCGTTGTTGCGTTGGGGCTAAAAAGCGCGCAAAAAAAAGCGGTTATTGCTAACCGCTTTTTTTGTTTGAAATGATAGGTTTCAACGACCGCCACGAATGATTGTAGAAGGTCGCGGGTATTCCGTCATCGCTTCCTTATTATTATCCTTTATGTTCGATTGATTAGATGGTTTTATACGCACGTAAACAACGTCATTGTTGGGTTCGCTGGTGCGCGCGCTGGCATTACCGGCAACATCGTCCATCAAACTGCCAAGCAGGATAATGACCACCATCGCTGGTGGCATGGCGATGGCGCGTAACAATATTTTTAGCATTTTTTGATATCCCCTCACAGAATAGAGGTTATTGCAACGCCTTATTTTGATGTCTTGTGAATATGTGCAATCAGTTTAGCCACCGCGGCCGGCGACGGGCGGGCGTTGCTGATATTGGCGGTGATGATGGTGGCCGTTAGAACCGCAACGGCGAGCAGGAATGATTTTTTCATTGTTTGATGTCCCTTCAAAAACAAAATGAATTAATAATGATATTTATTATTCTATACTACTATTTATTATAACAAAAGTCAATGGAAATTATTATTTTAATGTAAATATAAGTAAAAATATATAAAACATGGTTGATAATCGCCACTTGCCGTTTGCCGCGATTCGCTTTAGGATTTTTTCATGTTTGCTTTTTTAACCGGCCGCGTCCTGTCGATGGCCGATAACAATTTGGTGTTGGATGTAAACGGCGTTGGTTATTTGGTGTTTGTGCCCAAACGCAGTTTGGCCAATTGCACCATCGGCCAGGTGGCGAGTTTTTTTATCGAAACCATCGTGCGCGAGGATGCCATTCAATTATATGGGTTCGAGCAGGCGGCGCAAAAAAAATGTTTTAACACCCTGACCACGGTGCAGGGGGTGGGCAACAAAACCGCCCTGGCGTTTTTGGATACATTATCGCCGCGCGATATCACGATGGCGATTTTATCGGGCGACGCCGACCGCTTAACCGAAACGCCCGGCGTTGGCCAAAAATTGGCGGGGCGGATTGTTCAGGAATTAAAAGATAAAATAACCAAACAAATGGGCGATGGCGAGGCAGGCGATGGTTCTGCGCCGGTTGGTGCGCCATTATCGGCGCAGGGTGACAGCGTGATGGCCGAGGTGATGGCGGCGTTGCAAAAACTCGGCTTCCAAAAAAGCGAAGCCTACCCGCTGGTGATAAAATTATTGCAGGCCGAGGAGCATAAAAACAAAAAGGTCGAAGATCTATTGCCACTGGCCCTCGGGCTACTCAGCAGTCGGTAAGGGGCTAGCGCGTGATAAGCGTGCCATTGCCGCTGGCGGCGAAAAGCTCGCGCCACACCGCGTGGGGTGCGCGGCCGTCGATAATCGCCACCGCCTTGGCGCCTGTATTTGTCACTATATTTGTCCCGGCCTGGTCGGCCTGGCGCACCGTGGCGATGGCGGTTTCGATTTTTGGTATCATGCCACCGCTGATGGTGCCATCGGTGATAAGGGCACGCGCCTGGGCGGCGGTGATTTGACTAATCAGCTTATTGTTTTTATCCAACAGGCCGGCAATATTGGTCATTAATAAAAAACGTTCGGCCTGCAGGGCGGTGGCAATGAAGCCGGCAAAATTATCGCCGTTGATATTATATTTATTGCCGGCGCGGTCGTAACCAATCGGCGATAAAATTGGAATGGTGGCGGTTGACAATAATTCATCGGCCGCATTGCCGGCGATGGTGACCGGTCTTCCGACCCAGCCCAAATCGCCGCGGTCGGGGGTTGTCAATTTTTCGGCCAGCACCAAATTATCGGGGTGCGGCAATGGCGCGCCGCCCGCCGATTCCACGGCGCGGCATAATTCATAATTGATATCGGCCATGGCCGAGGCGACGATGTTCATGGTGGCGGTGTCGGTGTAACGCAGTCCCTTAACAAATTGCACCGCGATATTGGCCTGTTGCAATTTTTTGTCGATGGCTGGCCCGCCGCCGTGGACGATGATGGGGTTGATGCCGATTTTTTTTAATAAGACAATGTCGCGCGCAAATGTTTTTATAAAATCATTTTCTTTTTTTTTATCGCCGCCGGTAAAAATATTGCCGCCCAATTTTATAACGATGGTTTGATTGTGGTGTTGTTCAAAAAATGGTTCGGCCTCGGCCGGCGGAATCCCCAAATCCCCCAGCAGGGCAAGCGCCGCATCCATCGCCATTGCAATCGTGTCGGCGTTGCTACCCACGGCGGTGTTTAAATTTTGTCCTTTAAGCGGTAATAGGCCATGGCCAACACCAACAATGGTGTGCGCAACATGCCGCCCGGGAATGGGCGATGGTTAAATTTTCTTATCATTTCAAATTGCCGTTGCTTCTCGCCACGCTTCGCCGCCAAAATGGTTTCGGCCAAAATTTTACCGCAGATAGGTGCCATGTTGACGCCCTGGCCCGAAAACCCCTGAACATAAATTGTTTTATCGGTTAAGAAACCCATGTCGGGCATGCGATTCATGGTTATATCAATCAAGCCGCCCCAGGCGTAATCGATTTTCACATCCTTCAATTGGGGGAAGACCTTGACCATGCGCGGCTTCATCCACGATTTTACATCTTGCGGTTCCAGCGTGCTGTATGTCGCGCGGCCGCCGAACAACATGCGGTTATCCGCGCTCATGCGGAAATAATCCAACGCCCAATTTAAATCGCAATAGGCTTGGTCATCGAGCACCGGGTTTAATTTATCGGGCAATGGTTCGGTGGCGACGACGTAACTGCCAACCGGCATGACGGTGCGGTAAAGTTTTTTTACCAATCGCCGTTTCCAATTGAGGTAAGCCCCGCCCGCCAGCAATATGGTATCGGCGGTGATGGTGCCGAACGGCGTGGTGACGATACCGCGGTCCATGTCTAAATCAACCGCTGGCGTGAATTCAAAAATCTGCGCCCCCAATTTTTTCGCCGCCAGGGCGTAACCGATGGTCAGCTTTAACGGGTGGAGGTGGCCAGAGTTTTTATCCTCGCCAAAACTAATATAGCGGCTTGTCGCCAATTTTTTATGCACCGTCTCCTTGGCGTGGTATTTAATGGTGTAGTTGCGCTTGGCAAGTGCCTCGATAACCTCCTGCAGGTAGCGGTCTTGCTTTTGCGTGATAGGCGCGTAATTCCAACCGGCCTTGTAATCGGCGTCGATATTAAATTCTTTGATTCTATCCTTCACCAATTTGGCCGAATCAACCCCGATGGCCCATGCCATGTCGCCGACGGTTTTGCCGTAATGTTTTTCGATATCTTTTTGTTCCCAGTGCCAACCGCGAATAAGTTGCCCGCCGTTGCGGCCAGAACAACCATAGCCAACCTTGCTTTGCTCGACCACCATAACATTAACACCGGCGCGCGCCAGTTCGATAGCCGCCGACAAGCCAGCGTAACCCGCGCCCACCACCACCACGTCGCATTTTTTATCGCCGCGCAACATGGGGAAGGCCGGATATTTCGTCGCCGATGCCTGGTAATAGGTTTCGCGGTCGGTAAGTTGGTAGGCACCAGATAAAAAGCCAGGCTTCTTACCACGGAATTCGTTGGGTAGCGGATTTGCATTATCAGGGATGAACATAGTTGAATTTATAAGCAAAGCGGTCAATCAAGTCAAATAGAAAATCCTAGTTGTAAATTTATGAATCGCGATTAATATTTTTTGCGGCACGATGCTTAGCTTTTCTATCGCCGAAAAATATGTATATAGTGGGCCAGAACAACATGACGCGTATCAATATCATTCCGCCGCGTTACCTGACCAATCGGCATTTGGTGGCGGAATTTACCGAACTGCCACGGCTGGCGCCCTATTTACAAAAAACCTTGCGGCAAAAAACGCCGGCGGTGATTAAACAAAATATTGTCGGCAGTTATATTTTGGGCAAGGGGCATGTTTATTTTTGGTATGATAAAATTCCGTTTTTGCAACGGCGGTTTGCGGTGCTGGCGAAAGAAATGACCAGGCGCGGCATGACGGTGGATAAAGAATCATACGACAAAAACCAACGACGTTTTGCATTGTTGTTGCGCGACAAAAAACTTGGCAAGAATTTTTTTGTTGCCTATCGCCCCAAGCCGCAAGAAATAAAAATCAATGCCGAGCGGATAGCTACGCGGATAAAGGAAAAACCATTATCTTATAAAGACCAAGCAATATTCTTTGCTTGGTATGAAAAAAATGGTAAATAAACGGCAAAGGAATCGATGGCAAAAAACATGGCAAAAAAATCTATCCCCGCCGAGGTGCTGGCGCAATATAAAAAATACAATCAAGAATTGGCGCGGCACAATCAATTATATTATCAGGACGCCGCGCCTGAAATTAACGATGATGAATACGACCAATTAAAAAAACGCCGCGATGATTTAGAAGCGCAATATCCTTTGTTAAAAAACATCAAGGATGCGCCGTTATTTTCATCGGTGGTCGGCGCACCGCCGAAGGAGGGATTCCAAAAAAGCCGGCATTTGCAACCGATGTTGTCGTTGGATAATATATTTGAAGAAAGCGAGATAGCAGATTTTTTTGCCTCTATCCGCCGGTTTTTAAAATTGCCCGATGGCGCGCCGTTGGAATTTATCGCCGAGCCAAAAATCGACGGATTGTCGATGAGCTTGCTTTACGACAATGGCGCATTGTCGGTGGCGACAACGCGCGGCGATGGGTCGGTGGGGGAAAATGTTACGGCCAATTTTTTGACCCTTAAGAATATCCCCAAAAACTTGCCCGCGCCGTTCCCCGAAAAAATTGAAATAAGGGGGGAGGTTTACCTGACCCGCGCCGAATTTATGCGCATCAACCGCGTGCAGGAATCGGCCGACAAAAACCCATTTTCAAACCCGCGCAACGCGGCGGCCGGTAGTTTGCGGCAATTGGATACAACCATTACCGCCAGCCGGCAATTGCAATTCTTTGCTTATGAAATTGGTTTTATGACCGGAAAAGATTTCACCAGCCAAGAAAAATTGCGGCAACAATTGGCGGATTGGGGTTTCACCATCAGCGCGCCGGCCAAATTATGCAGAGACGAAAATGATTTGATAAATTATTACCGGCAGATAGAGGAGCATCGCCCCGAATTGCCATTTGATATCGACGGCGTGGTTTATAAATTAAACGATAGGGGATTGCAGGGGCGATTGGGTTTTTCGGCGCGCGCGCCGCGCTTTGCCATTGCGCACAAATTCCCGGGCGAAATTGCCGAAACCATATTGCGCGATATCACGGTGCAAGTTGGCCGCACCGGCGTGTTGACACCGGTCGCCGAATTGGACTCCATCAACATCGGCGGCGTGATGGTGGCGCGGGCGACGTTGCATAACGAAGATTACATTGTCGACAAAGATATTCGCCCGGGCGACCGCGTGCGGGTAAAACGCGCCGGCGATGTTATTCCGCAAGTTATCGAGGTCGACATGAAATACCGCACCGCCGCGCAGAAAAAATTTTCATTCCCGCACCAATGCCCGGTGTGTGGTGGCGAGACAAAAAGAATTGCGGGCGAGGCGGCGCGGAAATGCGTTAATCGAGCAAATTGTCGCGCGCAAATTGTTGGCGGGCTTATCCACGCGACGACGCGCGACGCGTTGGATATTGAGGGGTTTGGCGAAAAGCAAATCGAAAAATTTTACGCCATGGGTTTTTTAAAAACCCTGGCCGATATTTATCGGCTTGACCGTTATGCCGACGAGATAAAAAACCTTGACGGGTTTGGAGAATTATCGTGGAACAATATTTGGGCGGCGATAACGGCGCGAAAAACATTGCCGTTGTATCGTGTGATTTACGCATTTGGCGTTCCGCAGATTGGCCGCGAAACGGCAAAATTATTAGCGCGGCATGTTGGTGATTATGAAAACCTTGCGGCGAAAATTTCGGCGGCAAAAAAAGATTCTGCATCGGCCGAACAATGGGTGATGGAGCTGGACGATATAGAAGGCGTTGGGGATGATTTGGCGCGTGCCGTGGTGCGCGAATTAACCACCAATGGCGAACGTTTGGGCGAATTGGCCAGCGTGGTGACGATTGAAAAACACGCGGTGGTGGCGGGTGGGAAATTGTCGGGCAAGGTGATTGTGTTCACCGGTAGTTTGGAAAAATTCAGTCGGCAGGAGGCCAAGGCGATGGCCGAACGTTTGGGGGCAAAAATTGGCAGTGCGGTTTCAAAAAACACCGACTATGTTGTGCTGGGGGCAGATGCTGGCAAAAAAGCCGACGAAGCAAAAAAACTTAACATCAAAATTTTGAGTGAGCAGGAATGGTTGGATTTGATTGCGTAAGGGCGCGCGTGGGGAGGGTAAACGAGGGTGAATTTTTTTATTGCCTCCCTTACAAGAATATTATAGCATAAAAAAAACAGGAGAAAAAAAATGACCAAACACACATCATCTTGCCATTGCGGCGGTTTAAAAATTGAATTTGACATGGCGGCGGGGGAGCAGGCGATAACGTGCAATTGTTCGATTTGCCGGCGAAAGGGTTCGATGTTGGTTTTTCGCACCAGCGATAAGGTTGCGGTGCAAAAAACTACCGAGACGAAAGATTACCAATTTGGCAAAAAAACCATCCACCATTTTTTTTGCAAAGAATGCGGTGTGTCGCCATGGTCGGAGGCGGAACATAACGGCGCGAAAACCTATGCCATCAACCTGCATTGCGTTGACGGACTTGACGAAAAATCGGTCACGGTAAACCAATACGACGGCGCGGCGTTGTAGGTGGTGCGGTTGTGGGCTAGTTAGAGGCCAACTGCTTTTCTGAACTCATCTATTTGCTTTTTTAGAGTATCCCGAGGGCATTCATAACGAGGACTTGAGTTGGTTTCAAATATTTTTTCCCAAATTGCTTCTTCTAATTCATGAATCATTACATTTTCTTTTTTTGCTTTTTTTAAACACCATTGATGAAAAAATTTATATCCGTTTAAAGTTTCTCCCTTATCTCCAATTTTCTGACTAATGTAGCTATCATAAACAATAAAATTGTTATCAATAAATTTTAAATGTTTAGAATGATAAGATATAGCCAAACCATTTATTTTTATTTCAGGTGGTAATATAGATGCATAGTTATAATAGCCATTGTGATTTAGAACATTTGCAATAGCATTTATTAATTGCTTATAAGTCGCTAGAGTTTTTGTGTTCATCCATTTACCTTTGTGTCGCCAAGCGTCTTTACCTCCCCAAGCTTGGATTTCACAAAAGGCTTCAATTAAATTTTCATCGCTGAGATTACTTTTCGCTTTTTCTATAGCCTGTTCTGCGTGGTTAAAATTATATTTATGCCGCATTCTTGCCGAAAGCATCTCAATGTCGGACGCTTTCAAATTTAGATTATCTAAATAAGTGCTACTAAGCATATGCCCTACCGCGGTGTTATAATAACATATTCCTTCAGCAAGTCCGCGGTGGTGTGCCATGTGCCCTTGAAATTGGGGGGCACGATAAAACCATCGCCCGCCTTGAAAGACCATGATTTGCCGGCGTCGTTGGTTAATGTCGCCGCGCCGCGCAGGAGATGGCAAAATTCCCAATACCCCTCGTGAAATGTATTTTTTTTACCAACCTCGCAACCCCACAGGCCGCAATCGATGGTGACCACATTGTCGTCGTGGTAAAAATCCCATGTTTTGGTGCCCATGGTGCCGGTGCCGGGAATTAATTTATCGGCCGGTGTTGCTTCGACATCGGGGGTTGGCAAATCGGGCGATTGTTCGCCGACGATAATAATTTTATTTGGGTCGTAATTTTCGGCCAGCGATTTGTCGGGCGCAATGATAACGAATTTTTTTAAAATTTCCTTGGTGGTTTGCCAACGGCCACGGAATCCCTTCGGCACAATCACCGCCGATTTTTCATTCACCGTCCATGATTGGCCGGCTTGGTTGGTGATTATCGCTTCACCCTTTAAAAAATGGAAATACTCCCATTCCTTATAATTAATATTATTATCCGATTCGGTGCAGGCCCAAAAACCCGCCAAGATTCCCATTTCTTTATGTTCGTGTGGCACCCAAGTGTCGGTTTCGCCGGGTTTGCCCGACCGCACCGAAAATAATTTTTCGCCGTCATTGTCCAACACATCATGGCTGGGCGCGGCCATGTCTGAAAAATTGAGGGGGATAATATCAACCATTTGCTTAGCATATCATGGTTTTATAAAATTGCAATCAGAAAATTTTTTGGCTGTGGTAAGCTCTCGCTAACCATGGCCGCGACCCGCGTGGCGTAACTATTTTTTGCTTTTTTATGGTGGGTTGGTTGACGAAAAATCCCGCTTGTCTTTGTTGGTTTTATCGTATAAGGGAAATTAACCCACTATATTTTTTACAACCAAAGGATACCCCCAAAAATCATGACCAATACCATCATCAGCTCCGACCGGAAAAAAATCACCATTGGTTTTGACGTGCCATTCGTCGTTATCGGCGAGCGCATTAACCCCACCGGGCGCAAAAAATTGGCCGCCGAGATGAAGGAAGGCAATTTCGAAACCGTGATAAGGGACGTCGAAGCCCAGGTTGCGGCCGGCGCGCATATGCTCGACATCAATGCCGGTATTCCGTTGGCCGATGAACCGGCGATTTTGGCAAAAACGATTCAATTGGTCCAAGAAATGACCGACCTGCCGCTTGCTATCGATTCCTCCATTGTGGCGGCGTTGGAACGTGGCCTATCGGTTTATAAGGGTAAGGCGTTGTTAAATTCGGTAACGGGCGAGGAAGAACGATTGGAGGTCGTCTTGCCATTGGTGAAAAAATACAATTGCGCGGTGATTGGTATTTCGAACGACGAAACCGGCATTTCCGAAAACCCCGACGTGCGGTTCGAGGTTGCAAAAAAAATCGTCCACCGCGCCATGGATTTTGGCATTCCGGCGTCTGACGTGCTTATCGACCCGCTGGTCATGCCGATTGGTGCATTGGGCCAGGCGGGGCAAGCGGCGATGAAGCTCATCCGTCGCCTGCGCGAGGAATTAAAGGTCAATACATCTTGCGGCGCGTCGAACATCAGCTTTGGCCTGCCGAACCGCCATGCGCTGAACGCGACATTTTTGTCGATGGCGATTGGCGCGGGCATGACGTCGGCCATTATGAATCCATTGCACCCCGAGGAAATGCTCGGCATTGCGTCGGCCGATGTTATCGCCGGCACCGATTTAAATTGCGCGGCGTGGATTACCAAATTCCGCGAACCACCCGTGGCCGGTAGCGAGGGTGGCCGCAGTGACCGCAGTCGCAGACGGCGGGGGTAGTAGAGGGGGATTTGTTAAAAAATGAAATTCGGTATTAGAAAACCATCGCCGCGCAAAATGTTGGCGGCGCGGATGTCGATAAAAAGACAAATTGTTAATCGCGCGGGTTTAAAAATGCCCCGCGGTTATGGTTGGGTTACCAATCCTAAGAGGTATATTTATAACAAGATTTACAAACGCACCACCGTTAGTTTTTGGTCGCTGTTTAAATAATGTTTCTGCGCTTCGTTGCATGACTTATAAAAATTCCTTTTATATAATGGCGAAAGTTGCTAGGAATCCAAATTATGTTGAATGTAAAAAATCGCACTGTTTTTTGTCATGATAATATCGATATATTGCGTGGCATTAATTCAAATTGCATAGATTTAGTTTATCTTGACCCGCCTTTTAATAAAAAGAAAATTTTTACCGCGCCGATAGGAAGTAGTGCTGAAGGTGCTGAGTTCCGAGATATTTTTAGCGAGGAAGATGTTAAGGATGAGTGGGTTAAAGAAATCGAGGCCGAGAATTATCAGCTTTATTCTTTATTGCTGGGTATAAAAGAATTCAGCAATAAATATAATTATTGCTATTGTGTTTATATGGCCATTCGATTGATAGAAATTCATCGCGTGTTAAAAGAAACGGGCAGTGTTTATTTACATTGCGATCCAACGATGAGCCATTATTTAAAATTGGTGCTGGATTGTATTTTCGGTGAAAAGAATTTTAGAAATGAGGTTATTTGGGCTTATAAACGCTGGACGGCGGTAGCAAACAAATTCCAAAAGCTACATGATATTATTTTATATTATGCTAAGTCAGATGCTCCTGTTTTTAATACACAATACGATCCCTACGGCGAGTGGATAAAAAAAGATTATGGTTATACAGACGAAGAAACCGGCAAGAGATGGCGATGGCATACTGTCAAGGGAAATAGGTATAAAGTTTTTCTTGAAGATGAAAGCCGAGGTGTTAAAACAGGCGATTGGTGGGAGATTCCACCCATTGGCTCAACGGCGAAAGAGCGCACGGGTTATCCAACGCAAAAGCCTCTTATTTTGTTGGAAAGGATTATTAAGGCTAGTAGCAATGAAGGTGATATGGTGCTTGACCCGTTTTGTGGTTGCGCTACCGCTTGTGTGGCGGCTGAACGGTTGGGTCGCCGCTGGGTTGGCATTGATGTTAGTTATAAAGCCTATGAGTTGGTAAAGGAACGGTTAAACAAAGAAAAACATACAATTATGGATTGGAATAAAGAAATCCACGATAGCACCGCGCCGCCAAAAAGAACCGATGGTGGTGCAGGTGGTGCGATTGCAGGTTATATTTACATTATTTCTAATAAAGCTTATAAAGGCCAATTAAAGGTTGGCGTTGCAAAAGATCCTAAAGCGCGCTTAAACAATTATCAAACCAGCGATCCGAAGCGAGGTTTTACATTAGAGAAAGCTTATCAAACACCATTTAATATCGAAATCGAAACAATGATTCATAACCATTATCAATCTCTTTATGAATGGGTTGCGACCGATGATATTGAAGAAGTTTTTAATCAGATAAAAGAATTTGAAAAACAAATAAAAAAGGAAAAAGGAGCGTTATAATAAATGTCCGACAGCAAAGCCAAAATTGTTTTTACGCCATCGGGGAAGCGTGGCGAATTCCCGGTCGGCACGTCGATTCTGGCGGCGGCGCGCGGTTTGGGCGTCGATTTGGATTCGGTGTGCGGCGGGCGCGGCATTTGTGGCCGATGCCAAGTCGAACCCGGTTTTGGCAGTTTCCCAAAATTCGCGATAGAGGCCGGCGAAAATAACCTGTCTCCATTTAACGATGTCGAGGCACGTTACAAAAATAAAAAAGGCCTAAAACCCGAACGCCGCCTGGGGTGCAATTGCACGCTCCAGGGCGACATGGTGATTGACATCCCCGAGGACAGCCAAATCCACCGCCAAGTAATTCGTAAGGCGGTCGACAAACGCGCCATTGCCACCGACCCCAATGTAAAATTATACGCCATCAATGTAACCGAACCCGACATGCACAAACCATCGGGCGACAGCGAACGGGTGATAACGGCATTGTGCGAACAACATGGTTTCACCGAAGAAAAATTACACATCAACCCGCATATCTTGCCCAGCATTCAGGAAGAATTGCGCAAGGGCAAATGGTCGGTAACCGCCATGGTGCGCAATGGGGTGGAGGTCGCCGGTTTGTGGGCGGGCGACGTCGCCACGATTTACGGCCTGGCGATAGATTTGGGGTCAACCACCATGTCGTTGCACTTGACCAATTTGTTAACGGCCGATGTCGTGTCGTCGGTCGGGGCCATGAACCCGCAAATCCGTTTCGGCGAAGATTTAATGAGCCGCGTTTCGTATGTCATGATGAACAAGGGTGGCGAAAAAGAAATGACCGAGGCGGTGCGATTCGCCCTGAACGACCTGGCGGTGCGTGCGTGCAAAGAAATTAACCTTGACCCGCAAATGGTGGTTGCGGTGACGGTGGTGGGCAACCCGGTGATGCACCATTTATTTTTGGGCATCAACCCGACCGAATTGGGTTGGGCACCATTTGCATTGGCCACAAACCACGCCATCACCATGCCGGCGCGCGATGTTGGTTTTGCCCTGCACCCGTCTGCGGAATTATATGTTCTGCCATGTATTGCCGGCCACGTGGGGGCGGATTCGGCGGCGGTGATATTGGCGGAGGAGCCATATAACCGAGACGAAATTTCGTTATTGGTTGATGTTGGCACCAACGCCGAAATTGTTTTGGGTAACCGCGAGCGGTTGTTGGCATGTTCCAGCCCGACCGGCCCGGCGTTGGAGGGGGCACAGATTTCGTCTGGCCAACGGGCGGCGTCGGGCGCGATTGAACGGGTGCGAATTGACCGCGAAACACTGGAACCAAAATTCAGAATTATCGGTTGCGAAAAATGGTCGGACGAGCCAGGCTTCCCCAAGGACGATAACAACGCCAAAGACGACATTGCCCCGACCGGCATTTGCGGCAGTGGCATTATCGAGGTCATTGCCGAAATGATGCTGGCCGGTATTGTCGGCACCGACGGCGTGATTGATGGTGCCATGGCGGCGCGCAACCCGCGCATCATCGCCGACGGCCGGACATTCAGTTATATTTTGCACCATGGCAACCCAGAAAACAACGAACCGGAAATTAAGGTAACCCAGGGCGACATTCGCGCCATTCAATTGGCCAAGGCCGCGCTTTACGCCGGTTGCAAATTGTTGATGGATAAATTGGGAAAAAACCCCGACCGCATTGCATTGGCCGGCGCGTTTGGCACGCATATCGAACCGAAATACGCCTTGATATTGGGCATGATTCCCAATTGTGCGTTGGACAAAATAAACGGCGTCGGCAATGCCGCCGGCACCGGCGCGCGCATTGCCTTGGTCAACCAAGCCAAACGGCATGAAATTGAACAGGTGGTGCGCCGCGTGGAAAAAATCGAAACCGCCATCGAACCGAAATTCCAAGAATATTTTGTCAACGCAATGGGCATACCCAATTCGGTGGATGATTTCCCCGCCCTGGCCGGTGCGGTGCAATTACCGCCGCGCAAAATGACCACCGGCACCGGCGGCGACGCATCGCCCAGCGGCGGTGGCCGCACACGGCGGCGGCGGGGGTAGTTTTTTTTTACACGGCTAGGGTTCTTAGGGTTAATCCAATTTTTTTCGCGCTTTTAAGGCGGCGAATAAAGTTCCCTCGTCCATGTAATCAAGTTCGCCACCCGCCGGCACGCCCGCGATGTGCGTTAGCACATCGTCAAATAAAGTTGCGCGGCGTGCCTCAATCCAACTTTTTTCGCGCTTTGAAGGCGGCGAATAAAGTTCCCTCGTCCATGTAATCAAGTTCGCCACCCGCCGGCACGCCGTGGGCGACGCGGGTGATGGTCAGGCCGTTTTTATTACCATCGGTGTTTTCGTCGCCATCGCCATTAACATTGGGGGCGAGGGCGAGCTGTTCCAAATTTTCGGCAATATAGTGCGCGGTGGTTTGGCCGTCGAGCGTGATGTTGGTGGCGAGGATGACCTCGGCAATTTTTTTGTCGCGACAGCGCGGCAATAATGACGCCAGGTTCAGGTTGTCGGGCATCACGCCGTCGAGCGGTGATAAGACGCCACCCAGCACGTGGTAAAGGCCTTTGTAAATCCCGCTCCGTTCGATAGCCCACAGGTCGCTCATTTGTTCGACGACGCAAATTTTTGTTTGGTCGCGCGCCGGGTCGGTGCAGGTCATGCAGGGGTTGACAAAATCCAACGCGCCGCATTCTTGGCATTTAATAACCTGGTCATAGGCCATTTGTAAATTGATGATGAGCGGGCTTAATTCTTCCTCGCGGTTATTTAACAAATGGAGGAGGGCGCGCCGCGCCGACCGCGGGCCAAGGCCGGGCAGGCGCGATAATTGTTTTGCCAACAATTCAAATAATCTATGTTCCTTGGTTGCCATTGGTGGTTGCCATAATTCAAGCCGCGTTAAAAATTTTAGAAAAAATTAAAACGGCAATTTAAAACCCGGCGGCATGGGAATGTTGCCGAATAATTCGCTACGTTCGGCATCGACCCGTTTTTTTATTTTTTCTGATGCCTGGTTGGTGGCGGTTTTTATTAAATCGGTCAGCACAATTTTTTGCGCCGGCGACAATAGCGCGTCGTCAATCTCCACCGTCACAACCATGCCCTTGCCGTCAAGGGTGACGCGAACCGCCTCGCCCCCCGCGCCGGCGGTGCCGGTTTCTTGCCATGTCGCCATGTTTTTTTCCATGGTCGCCATTTTTTCTTGCAACTCCTTGGCCTGTTGCATTAATTTTTCTATACCGAGCATTATTTTATTTTTTATTTATGTTAAGTTTTGGGTCGATAATTTTGGCCGCTGGGAACAGCTCCCGCGCCAATTTTATGGTTTGGTTGTTGGCAATTTTTTCATATAATCGTTCGTCCAACGTGGGCATACCGGGTTGCGCCACCGCCGCGATTTGCCAAATGCTGTCGGTGGTTTTGCTCAGGTATTTTTTTAATTCCTCGGCCAGCGCAACCGACGCATCATTTATTTTTTCGAATGTAACCACCCCGCCGCTATTGCTGGCGGCGACCGGAAATTGATAATCGATAAGGCGGATGTTCGACCGCATGTTGGTCGCCAGCATCATGTTTTTTTGCGCCACCATCGCCACCAAATCCTCAAACGATAAATTATCTTGTGTTTGGTTATTCTCTATCGGCGATTGCGTTATCGCCGGTTCAGCTGTTTTTTTTTCCGTCGCCATATTGGCCATGCTGTTGCTGGGGGCGGGCTCGGGTGATGCCGTTACCGACGGGGCATTATTAACCGCCGCATTGGGGTTGGCCTTGATGGTTTTTATCAATTCGTCGGGGGTGGGGGCGTCGCCGACCAACATCAACCTTATCAACAGCATTTCGGTCGCGGTAATGGCGTCGGGTGCGACGCGAACCTCGCCCAAGCCACGCAATAACATTTGCCACACCCGCGCCATAATTGGCAGTGATAATTTTTTTAACAAATCATAGCTTAAGTTTTTTTCGGTCTCGCTTATGGCGTTGGTGTTTTTATAATCTTCGTCCAACGCCATTTTGGTCATGACATGCACCGCCGCCATCAATTGTTCGATAATCATTTCCGGCGCGCCGCCCAATGTTATCAAGTCGTGGTATTGCGCCATGGCCGACGGGGCATCGCCCGCCATCAGGTGGTGGAGCAGGTGATAAATTTTTGTAATATCCGAAAGCCCGAGCATCGCCAACACATCGTCCTCGCCCACGCCGCTCGGGTTCAGGGCAATCGCCTGGTCGAGCATCGACAACCCATCGCGCACCGACCCCTCGGCCGCGCGGGCGATAAGGGTGATGGCCGAATCGCTCATCGTGATATTTTCCTTTTGCAAAATCGATTTGAAATGCGCGGTTAATTGTTCGACCGACACGCGGCGCAAATCAAACCGCACGCACCGCGATAATATGGTGGCGGGGATTTTTTGCACCTCGGTCGTGGCAAGAATAAATATCAAATGCGGCGGTGGCTCCTCCAATGTTTTTAACAGGGCGTTAAAGGCCTGGGTGGTTATCATGTGGGCCTCGTCCAAAATATAAACGCGGTATTGCCCCAGCACCGGCCGGTAACCAACGCTGTCGATAATCGCCCGCACGTCGTCAACGCGGTTGTTCGACGCGGCGTCCATCTCCTGCACATCGACATGACGATATTCGGCGATGGCGACACATTGGTCGCACGTGCCGCACGGGTCTTCAATCGGTGCGCCGGCGGCCTTGTTTTTATTTTTTTCGCAATTTAAGGTTTTGGCAATAATCCGCGCCGTCGTGGTTTTGCCAACGCCGCGCACGCCGGTTAAAATATAACCATGGGCGACCTTATTCATTTTAAAACTATTGCGCAGGACGCGCACCAATTGCTCTTGACCAATTAATTCGTCAAAAACCTTGGGGCGGTATTTACGCGCCAGCACCAGATGCGATGTATCAGACATTATTCTTTTTTAGAAATTTTTTTGGAATAAAAATTCTCTCCCCTTTTTTTGTTAAGCCATTTATTTACCCAGCATTAAGATGAGGGGGGCTTGGCTTTGCTGGTTAAGTGAAGGATCATTTATGACCCGACAATAATTGTTACGACTGCTTCTTTTCAGACCTGATCGGGTTATGCAATACCATCGCCCATAAACGACCCTTCCCCTGTTATTTAAAACTGCTTGGCGGTTATGTCAAGTAATTGATAACGCTGTTTAGGCGTAATAAACCACCCTCGGTCAGGCGGTAATGGTGATTGGCGGCGGGAACGGCCAAATTATCATCGACCAAATCTTGCCATTTTTGGTCGAAGTTTTCGGGTAAGGTTTCTGGCGGGTCAGACGGCAAAGAAATGCCATCGGTCAGCCGCAGGCCCATCATTATTTTTTCCACCACCGCGTCGGCCGGCTCTATCGCGGTGAAGGATTCGATGCCGATGTTGTCGGTTACAACTTGCGTCGCCCATTTATCGGGCAGGCGAAAATTTTTGGTCGCAAATTTTTGCTGGTGGGTATTATTGCCGCCGTTATTTTGCTCATCTGGTTGGGGCAGGGTTAACCTGCCCTCTCCGCCGGGCCCCACCGCCAACCAATCGCCATAATGCCAATAGGTAAGGTTGTGGCGCGATGCTTGATTTACGCGTGCGAAGTTTGAAATTTCGTAACTGGGCAAACCATTGGCGGCCATGACATCGCGGGTTGTAACAAACATCTCGGCCGATAAATCATCGGGCGGCATGATGAGTTTTTTTTCCTTGGCTTGGCGAAAAAAATCGGTGCCGGGTTCGATGGTCAATTGATAAAGCGATAGATGCGATGGCGCAAAGGATAGGGCCAATTCCAACTCCCCCAACCACGCCGCCATGGTTTGGCCCGGGCGGCTGTAAATTAAATCGAACGACCAACGGTCAAATATCGACGGCAGGGTTTCGATAATTTTTATTGCCTCCGCCGCATTGTGAATCCGCCCCAATCGTTGCAAGGCATCATCGTAAAGCGATTGCACCCCCATCGACAGGCGATTGACGCCGGCCGATTTGAAATCTTTTAAGATGCTTGCCCCCTCCAGCGTGCCGGGGTTGGCCTCCAACGTGATTTCGATATCGTCGGTAAAGCCATATAGATTTTTGGCGGTGGTTAGTAATTCCTCGACCAGATGGGGTGGCATCAGCGATGGCGTGCCGCCGCCGAAAAATACACTGCTGATTTTTTTGCCCGCGAAGTAACCTCCAAGTTTTTCATGGCGGCGGTAAGATTGCAATTGACGCAACAAGCCATTGGCCATAACCTGGTTACGGCCGCTATCCGCCGCCACATGGGCGTTAAAATCGCAATAGGGGCAACGCCGCAGGCAATAGGGCCAGTGGATGTAAAGGGCAAAAAATTTCTTTTTCATATGGCCGTAATTTAGAAGATTATGCTATATTATTGATTTTTGTAGTTAATAGTTTCTTGCCATTTGTAGTTGTTTTTTTTATTATAAACACCTATTATAATATATAGGATAGGGTGCTGGGTTGTGGGGCGGACTTATCACCAAGGGATTGGGGAAGTATAAACTTTTTTAATAAGGAAACACAACAATGAAAAACCATGACGTGGCATTTACGGGCCGGGATGAAGCGCGGGACGCATCTTGGGACCAAACACGGGACAATTTAGGGGATAACTTATATGATAGCACCAATCGCGATGAGTCGCCTATACCACATCGCGCGTTATTTATCGAACCCGCGGTGGTGTCCTTCACTCTGTCGCAAATTTTTGGCCAGGTGGTAACGCAAAGGCTTTTGCAGAAATCGCCCCCGGGTCAAAACGGCAAAGCTATCAGGCAAAAATTCCAATTGGTATTGCGCACGGTTGGCGTCAGCCAACCAACCTGGAGTCGCACCATGGCGGGTAAAAGCTCCCTGACTCTCGATACAATGAGCGACCTGTGTGATAAATTGTCTTTTGATTTTCTTGCTATTTTGGTCGAGGTCATGACCCTGGCAAAAAAATTAGAAGACAGTACTAATCTTAATGGCGATGGCATAGTAAATTATCCAAAGTTGGAGCGCGAACCCCAGATGACGGATAATGAAAATGGTTTAAAAACCAAAATGATAGAAAAGGCGCAACGAGTAACCATCACCCCAGGTCAAACCCCACGGCAAACTATCGCCAGCAAGGATATTTTGCGCTACTTTATCAACCAGGTTAGGAACACCGAGGAAGAAAAAGACGCCAGAGGATAATCTGGAATAATTGCGAATAATGCCATTGGTTGACTAAACAACGCGGCGATGATTTTTGACTTGCCAATAATCGCGAATAGGCTTAGCTAATTCTGTCATGGCGGAGCTATTGCGATTAGAAAAAATTAATAAATTTTTTGGCTATCGGCGGGTATTGTCGGCGGTCAGCATGACGGTTCACGCCGGCGAATGCCATGTGTTGCTTGGCGATACTGGCTTCAGCCGCACCGCCTTGCTTCATATTTTGGCGGGCAAAATCCCATTCGATGGCGGGGCAATTTATTGGCAGAATAAAGATACCAGCCTCGACGGCGCAACGCCCCGCCTGGTCGAAGGCCTATCCCGCGCCAAGGATTCGGCCAAACATATGGTGCAAAACACCATGCAAACCATATCGGGCAAGTTGATGGAAATGGGCGGTAAAGCACCACCCCAGACTGCTAATATAAAATCGGCGGGGAAATCCGCCAAATCACCAATTGACGCTAAGACGACGGCTGGGGCAACGGCCAGCGCACCAACCCATAGGGTTCTTGACCACGTTGCCCTGCTGGATAACGGGCCAGGGTTATTGCCCAACGCAACCTTTATCGAAAATATCGCGATAATTTATCACCTGCCGCTGAATCGCAAACGGCACGATATTTTGCTTCGCGTCAACAGCATCATGGCGATTTATGGTTTTCATTTTTTCACCAATATTCCGGTCAGCGAATTGACAAGCAACGAGCGTTTCGAAGCCAACATCGTGCGTTGTTTGTTTAACAACCCTAGCCTTATGTTGATTGGCAATGTTGATAACCAAATTATATCATACGGCAAGGGCAAGTTTTATCGCCTGCTGAAGCAATGGCAAAAACAATCGATCGCTATTTTATACAGCACCGATTTTATCGACGAGGGCTTAAAAATTGCCGATGAGGTCACGCTGATAAAGCAAGGCCGTTGGGTGATGGATTTTGACCCGAAGAAAAAAAACAAAAAACAAATCGTCGATATTTTGAACGATGGAAAAAAAGAACTGCGCGGCATCAGCTACATCGACTCACAAAAAAAATTGCTGGTGGTCGACGGGTTAAATTACCACGGGGCGCATGGCACCGACCTTTCGAATATTAATTTCACCCTGCACGCCGGGGAGGTGATGGGCATCGTCGGCCTGCCGCACAATGGCGGCGATGAATTATTTTCTACCCTGCGCGGCGATGTTGCGGTCGCGCCGGCGATGATAAAATGGCACGGCGTCGAACCAATTGGCGATAAAGACGTGGTGGCGCGGCGTAAAAAACACATCGGCTTTGTTGCCAAAAATTGGCGGCAACAGGCGGTTATTAAGGATTTGGATGTGTTTGACAATGTGTTGAACCTTATGGCGGCGCGGTCGCAGGGGCAGCAATTCGGCATTATCAATAAAACCTATATTCGTGGCATCGCCGACAATATCATTAAAAAATACGACCTGCCGATTCACCCGCAACATCAATTGCTTCGTGAATTATCACAAAGCGACCTGCACAAATTCGTCCTCGGGCGCGAACTGAGTCTCATTCCCGAAACATTTATTCTTTACGAACCCTACGTCGGTGGCGATCGCGGCACGGTGCTTTTTACCCATCGCCTGGTCAATGATTTGGTGGAAAAAGGCGGCGGGGTAATTATCATGTCGCAAGATGTCGAGGAGATTTTTTCGGTTTGCGATACGGTGTATGTCTTGGCCAACGGTTTATTATCGCCACCATACCAAGTGAAGGAGCAAAGCAAGGATTTTATCGAATCCCTGATGGTGGGTTACGCGGCGCAGGTGGATAACACCGGCGCGGCGAACAGGTCAAAAAAATCGGCGAAGGGGGGCGCCTTGGTGTAAGCCATGATAAGCGTTATTGAAAAACATCACCTGTCGAAGGATCGCCAATGGTTGCCGGTTGTGGTTGCCTGCGGCCTTGCCCTGTTGTTGTTTTTTGCCTTGCTGGACTTGTGGCAAATCGGCTTTGGCCAGGCGGCTGTCGCCCTGGCCCAGGTTTTTACCGATAAAGAAAATTTGCTGTTGTTGCTGACCGCCGCCACACCATTTATATTTTGCGGCTTGGCGATTGTCATGGCTTTTCGCGCCGGTATTTATCATTTGGGGGCCGAGGCGCAATTTGTCGGCGGCATGATTATGGCGATTGGCGTGATTGAAAACACTATCGACTATCCGCATGCTTGGTTGTTGCCGGCGATAATATTGGCGTCAGCGGTGGGTGGTTCGGCGATAGCGTTGGTGATTGGCCTGTTGCGGCGTCAAACCGGCCTGCATGAGATTTTGAGCTCGGCGATTATGGTGATTGCGGCGCGGTGGTTGTTCGCGCCGGCGGCAAAATTGATTGACCCTAACCAACCACTGGACGATTCCTTGACGGCCATTAATATGTTATTGCCAGATGTATTTTTTGGTATTTTTCATTATGGTTTTTTCTACGCGTTGATGGTGGGGGTTATGGCGATGTTGTTGCATCGTTACCATATTATTTTTTTCCAATTAAAATTGATGGGTTATGGCCGCCACGCGATGGTCGAAACCGGTCAACAGGAAAAAAAGATCTATTGGTTTATTATGTTGGTTGGTGGCGGATTGGTCGGTATCGGCGGCGCGGTTGCCTTGCTCGACAATTGGGATGGGTTGCAGGCCGGCGGCGATAACCTCCTGCCGCCGCTGTGGGTCTTAACCATGGGGGCGGTGATTGTGGTTTACCTTGGCCGCATGACGCCGCTGGGGGTGGTGGCGATTAGCCTGTTGCTTGGGCTGGTGGTGGCGACGCTGAAAAACCTTGGTATAGCGATATTCGACCAAGGTTTTTTTGAGATATTCTGTTGCTTGGCATTTTTGTTATTGCTGTTGATTGATTTTTTATATCATTACGAAATCGACATGGCCGATATGTTGCAACGCGCGCGGCAAGAAAGCCTGTCGCCCGATGCGACCAAGGCGATGGCAAAGAAAAGGAAATTAAAATGATAGAGCAAGCATTTTTGCTTTGGTCGAACATTATCGCGATGGCGATGCCGCTGTGGCTGATGGGTCTAGGCCTGTTGTTGTGCCAGCGCGTCGGGTTATTGCAATGGGGGGTCGAGGGGGTGATATTATCGACCAACGCGGTGGTTTATTATTTTTTATTGCATGGCGACAATATAATTTTTGGTTTGGTGGTGGCGATGTTGTTGGCGATGTTGTTGGGCGGTTTGTATTTTTTATTGTCGCTTATTATAAAAATCAATTGGGTGTTATCTGGCCTAGCGGTTTTTTTTATCGGTCTGGCGATACAACGGGTTATTAACAATGCCGGTAACCAGCCATCGGCCAGTGGTAGCGACGATTTGCCCTTTGCCTTGCATTACGCCGCCCCCTACATGGTGATGATATTATTATTGGCTTCCGGGTTTTTCCTGCAACGGATGAAATGGGGCATGATTATTCGCGGCCTGGGCGATGAACCGCAGGCCTTGCAATCGCTTTACCCGATAAAAAAAATACAATTGCTGGTCAACATGCTTGGCATGGCATTGATAGGCCTGGGCATGGGCATGTCGGTGATGGTTCACCACAGCCCCAGCGTCATGGGCCAGGCGGGGGGCAGCGGTGATGTGGTCAGCAACAGCGGCCTTGGTTGGTTGTTGCTGGTGGTGGTGGCTTTGTCGGCTTGGTCGCCCTATCGATTATTGGCGGTGGTGGGCCTGCTGGCGGCGGCGGCGGTTTGCGGCAATGTCGCCATCGGCGTGTTATATGGCGTGGTGTTGTTGGTGTTCGTTTTTGTGTTGTCGCGCAAGGATTATTTCCGCGCCCACGCGCCAAAATCTTGGCGGCGTTTTTTCTACCCGATTATTGATTGATAAAATCCTGTAGCGGCCGATAATAATTTTCGGGGCCAACGGCGAAGGCATGTTGCACCAGCCTGCCGATTTCTTCGTAATAGCTATTGATGCCGGCCAAAAACCATTGCCCGGATTGTTGATAAAAAATTGGCCCGCCGCTGTCGCCAAATGTAATCAGGCAATTATGTTGCACGATGGAATTGCTGAGGGCGATAACCGCGCAAACATCGCCATAAAGTTTTTCGCGGTTCACGCCATAACCGGCCTGCGATAATGCTTGGCCGGCGGACGGGCTGGCCGCGGCAAGTGCCGGCAGGGTGATGCGCATTTTGTTTACGTCGACCGGCGTGGTCAGGGTGGCGAAGGCGTAATCGGTTTTTTGCATGCCTTGTCCTTTTAGGCTGGCAAGGAATTCAGCATCGGGGTAAGAAATTTTCGCCAGGGTAGACACGGTTTCCAGCTTGCCGCCCCGTTCCAATTGAAAGGCAACATCACCCGCCGCCACCGGTTTATTGCCGAAGAAGCTTTTGTTGATAAAGCAATGGCGCGCCGTAATAATCTTATTCGGCGCAATCAACACCGCGGTGCATATAGCATCGCCCTTGCCCTTGCTATTGCGCACCAACAATCGGCCGACCGCGTTCCATGGGGCTTGGGCGGGGTCGACCGCCAGGCGGGTTGCGCCGGTTGAGCGGCGATAATCGAGGTTGGAAAATTTTAAGCCGGTGGTTTTTGGAAAAAGCCAAACGATGGCGGCGATAATCACCAGCCAAAAAACAAGTGTTTTGGGAAATGATTTAAAAAAAGACATGAAGGTATAATATCTTTTGCTGTTATGGTTGCTTTTTTTGTAATTTCGCTTTATGCTTTATTACCATATTTGCACTGGCAAAATCCATGAAAAACTTTTATTATTAATAATGGGCAACAACATAACAACATAATAATTTTACGAAAGGATAAAACAAATGACAAAATTCTTAACCGAACAATTCTCGCTCTTCGGCTTTATCTATGGGCTGGTTGCCTGGGCGGTGGCCTTTCTTGCCGGCGGCATTTACATGCGGGTCATGGGAATTGCTGACAAAGAAACCGCCCTTGCCGATAATATGCTTCACATCATTGCTATTATTGTGTTGGTGATTGCGACGACCATTTTTTACCTGCGCTTGCGGGCGGGTGGCGATTTTTCCGCGTCGGTTGCCAATAGTTTCTTTGTCATTAACCTGGCGATGGATTTTGTTGTTTTGATATTGTTGATGGGGTTTGATTTTTCAAAATGGGCGATGGTCGGCATACCCGCTTATTTGATTATCTTTTACGGCCTTTACGCGCTGTTAAAGAATTAACATGGCAAAAGAAATTATTTTTCATTACGCGCCGCAATCGCGCGCCGAAACCACCCTTTGGGCATTGGAGGAGCTTGGCGCGCCCTATCAAATGAAATCCTATTCCCTGCCGAAAAAGGAACATAAAAAACCGGATTTTTTAAAAATAAACCCATTTGGCAAGGTGCCGGCCCTGGTGGTTGATGGCGTGGTGATAACCGAAAGCGCGGCGATATTGGCTTATTTGGGCGATGAATTTGCGGCCAAAAACCTTGCGCCAAAAGTTGGCGATAAAGAACGCGGCAGTTATTTTCGTTGGTTGTTTTTGTTGCCATCGGTGATGGAACCCTCGATGATGGATGCGCACCGCAAAATCGACACCGCCGAATCGGCGTCGCAATCTGGCTGGCCGCCCTTGGCCGATTTTGTCGCCCTGTTAACCGCAACCTTAGAAAACAACGATTACATCGCCGGCAAAAATTTTACCCTGGCCGATGTCGCGGTGGCCAGCACCCTCAACTGGGTCATGATGTGGGGCATGGTGCAAAAAACCGAGCTGTTTGAAAAATACATTGCCAAATGTTTTGCGCGCGATGCCAAACATCGGGCGTTAAAAATCAGCCAAGAGATTTTGGAAAAACAAAAGTAGATGGATAAGAAAGTTTTTTTGGCGGTTGATACCGACCAAGTTGATAAGGCGATGGCAATGATAACCCCATTGCAGGCGGGTTTAGCGGGGATAAAATTGGGATTAGAATTTTTCATGACCAATGGCGCGGGCGGCGTTGTGGCGGTGATGAAACAATTTCCGTCCTTGGCATTGTTCCTCGACCTAAAATTTCACGATATTCCAAACACGGTCGAACAGGCGGTGGCGGCGGTGTTACCCCTGTCGCCCAAATTTATGACTATCCATGCCAGCGGCGGGCCGGCGATGATAACCGCCGCCAAGCGGGCAATCACAAACGCTGGCCAAAAAACAAAATTGCTGGCGGTGACAATGCTGACCAGTTTGGACGATGGCGACCTGGCGCAATTATCGGTCGATAAAAAATCGGACGATTATATTTTATCGCTCGCCGCATTGGCCAAACAATCGGGTGCCGACGGCGTGGTGTGTGGCGGGGGAGAGGCCGCCATGTTGCGAAAAACCCTCGGCCAAGATTTTATTCTGATGTGCCCAGGCATAAGAATCGAGGTTGCAAATGCGGCCGACCAAAAACGCATCATGACGCCGCATGATGCCATCGCCGCCGGCGCGGATTATTTGGTGATGGGGCGCGGGCTTCGCGCCAGCGATAACCCGATGGCAACCTTGCAACAGATTAATAACCGGGCATTATGACAAAAATAAAAATTTGCGGATTAAAGGATGAGGCTGGGCTTAGTGCCGCCATCGATGCCGGTGCCGATTTTTTTGGCATGGTGATGGCCGAGGAATCACCGCGCCATATTGATATCGACGTCGCCAACCATTTGCTGGCGGTGGCCGGCAAAAAAATAAAATCGGTGTTGTTGTTGGTTAACCCGGCACTGGATGAGGCGACATACCTCGCCCGTGAATTAAACCCCTATGCCCTGCAATTGCATGGTGATGAGCCGGCCGATTTGTGCGCCGCGATTAAAAATCAGACGGGAAAAAAAATTATCAAGGCCATGCCGATAGCAACCGCCGATGATTTCGCGCGCCTTGAGGATTATACCCCGGCGGTGGATTATTTTTTATTCGACGCCAAACCAAATAAAAATCTATTGGATAATAATACCGCCGGCGATAAAAAAACGCCCGCCGATGCAAACCACGATTCACGCCATGGCGGGTTGGGGCGGGTGTTTGATTGGTCGTTGCTTGCCCATTATAATGCCTCATTGCCGTTTTTTTTGGCGGGCGGTTTAACACCCGATAATGTTGGGTTGGCGGTGGCCCAGGTGCAACAATTCGCGCCGCAATTTTTCGCGGTCGATGTTTCCACCGGCGTCGAGGAATCTTTGGGGAAAAAATCGCCGGCCAAAATAAAAAAATTCTGCCTGGCGGTCAACCGCGCCAGCAATCTGGCTGGCAACGCAGTCGGCAAGGCGGCAGGCAAGGCCAATCAAGCCTGAAGTTCTTAAAAAAATGTAAATAAGAATTGCTAAAAAGAAAAAAAATTGTTAAGCCAATAACATGACTGATTATAAAGTAAAAGACATCTCCCTTGCCGAATGGGGCATGAAGGAAATCGACATTGCCCATGGCGAAATGCCCGGGCTGATGGCACTGCGTGCCGAATATAGCAAATCAAAACCTTTGAAGGGTGCGAAAATCGCCGGTTGCTTGCATATGACGATTCAAACCGCGGTGCTAATCGAAACCCTTATCGATTTGGGCGCGTCGGTGCGCTGGTCGTCTTGCAATATTTTTTCCACCCAAGACCACGCCGCGGCCGCCATGGCAAAAATGGGCGTGCCGGTATTCGCGTGGAAGGGGATGAGTGAAGAAGAATTCTGGTGGGCTATTAAACAAACCATCACCGGCCCCGACGGCTGGCAATGCAATATGATATTGGACGACGGCGGTGATTTAACGCAAATCATGCACGAGGATGCAACATACCACCCAATTTTGAAAGAGGTGAAGGGCATCACCGAGGAAACCACCACCGGCGTTCTGCGGTTATACGACATGGCCAAGGCCGGCAAATTGATGACGCCGGCGATTAACGTGAACGATTCGGTTACCAAATCGAAATTCGATAACCTTTATGGTTGCCGCGAAAGCTTGGTTGACGCCATTCGCCGTGCGACCGACGTCATGATGGCGGGTAAGGTCGCGATGGTTTGTGGCTATGGCGATGTGGGTAAGGGCTCGGCCGCGTCGTTGCGCCAGGCCGGTTGCCGCGTGCTGGTGGCCGAAGTTGACCCGATATGCGCCCTGCAGGCATCGATGGAGGGTTACGAGGTTGTTACCATGGATAACGCCGCGCCGCGCGCCGATATTTTTGTCACCGCCACCGGTAACATCGACGTCATCACGCTCGACCATATGCGCCAAATGAAACACCGCGCGATTGTTTGCAACATCGGGCATTTTGATAGCGAGATTCAAATCAACCAACTGCGCAATTTTAAATGGCATAATATCAAGCCGCAGGTCGACGAAGTCGAAATGTCGGACGGCAAAAAAATTATTGTCCTGGCCGAGGGGCGTTTGGTCAATTTGGGTTGCGCCATGGGCCACCCGAGTTTTGTTATGTCGGCCAGTTTCAGCAACCAAGTGCTGGGGCAAATCGAACTGTGGAACAACAACAAAAATTATGAAAAGAAAGTTTATGTTCTGCCCAAGGAATTGGACGAAAAGGTTGCGATGTTGCACCTGGGGAAACTTGGCGCGCAATTAACCACCCTGAGCAAGGCACAGGCCGATTATATCGGGGTTAAGGAACGCGGGCCGTTTAAAAAAGACCATTATCGTTATTAAATTGTTGCATAGCATTTGGCGCGCGTTTTTTCTTTTACCGACTATAATGATACCATGGGGTTTGCCAAGCAATTGGCGGCAGATTTGTGGCGCGCAAAAAACGCGGCGCATGATTCGGCGCCACTCGCGCTATTGTTTGCCGGTGATTTGGGGGCGGGGAAAACCCATTTTATCAAGCAGGTGGTGGCGACGTGGCTTGGCGCAGAAAATAACATTCGCGTGACCAGCCCGACCTTTTCGCTTATCAATATCTATGAAAAAAATGGCGTGAAGATTCTGCATGGCGATTTTTATCGCTTGAAAAACGAAACCGAGGCCGAAGAATTAAACCTGTTTGATTATTATCGCGACCATCAGGCGGTTATCGAATGGCCAGAAAAAATTGCCGGTTGGTGGCCGCGCGATTATTTGCGGGTAACCATCGAACAGGCCGCCGGTAATCGGGGCGAATCGCCAATCAATATGCTTGAGCGACGCACCATTACCCTTGCGCCGCAGGGTGTGTTTTATGAAAATTTTTTGCAGGATGGTTTGCGCGATAAGATTTATCAGGCGCATGAAGCGAAAATCTAAAACAAAAATATCCGATTTTATCACCGCACCAGCCGCGCCAGGCCGATGAAACGCGCAAGGGCGGTTAGGGCACAAACCCCCGCCGCCAGCAAAGCCATGATGGAATAATATTGCGGCAGGGCGCAGGCGAGAAGGAAAAACCCGATGGTTTCGGTGCCCTCCATAATGCCGAAACTATAAAAAAAACCTTTGCTGGCTTGGAACGAATTTTTTTTGCTTGCCAATTTTTCGTGCACCGTGGCGGCGGCCAAAAATGAAACGGCCGTCATTAAAAAACCAAATAATAATATCGTGCTCGCCATGGCGTTTTGGTCGGGGGCGAATAACGCAAACCCAACCGGCACCAGCCCGTAAAAAACATAATCGTTGCTGATGTCGATAAAACCGCCGAGGGCATTTTTCTTTCCCGATAACCGCGCCAGTAGACCATCGAGCCCGTCGGTCAAGCGGTTGAGCAAGATAAAAACCATCGCCCAATAAAAATCGCCACGCGATAAGGCGATAAGCAACGGCAGGTTCAGCAAAAACCCAAGCAACGAGAGTTGGTTGGCGTTGAGGTGGATTTTTTTTAAAACCTTGGCGAGGCGTAACAACACCGGATCCAACAGGTTTCTGGCCAACCGATCAAGCATAATGATTTGGAAGATTTATTTTTTGCGGCTAAGTATAAAAAAATGCACCGGCGACACAAACAACGACAGGATATAAAGGGCGAGAATACCGAGCAACGCCATCCATTGGTAATGATAGAACGCGGCCGCGACAACCAGCAACAACCCAACGCCAAGCAAACGTTGGCCGTTGGTTTTTAAGGCTATCCCCTTGGTCGAGTAGGAGGGAAGCGAGCTGACCATCAGCAAGGCAACCACCACCAACCAGACGGCGATGATATTTGCCGGCAGTTCAAAATTGTCAGAATCAACCAGATACAGCACCAACGGCGTCAGGCACAGGCCGGCCGCGGCGGGGGTTGGCACGCCCTGGAAAAAATTTTTCCATTTGGCCGAACCGGTTTCGCCCATGGTGTTGAACCGCGCCAAGCGAAAGGCACCGGCCACGATAAACAACAGGGTGGTCGCCCAACCCCATAGTTTCAATTCATAAAGGCTAAATTGATACATGATGAAGGCCGGCGAGACGGCGAAATTTAAAAAATCGGCCAGCGAATCAAGTTGCGCGCCAATCGGCGACACGGCGTTTAATTTGCGCGCCACCCAACCATCCAAATTATCCAACAACGCCGCGCCAGCAATAAACAAAATGGCAACCGCGTAATCGCTGTCGACCGACACGGCGCGAATCGCCGACAGGCCCAAACAAATTGCCGACAGGGTAAGCAGGCTGGGGATGATAATCGGCCAATAAAAATGTTGAAAAAATGTTTGATAATTCTTTTTGGTTTGTTGGCCAAGCCTTTGCTTGCCAGCTGATTTTTTTGTTGTTGATTTTGTTGATTTTTTCATCGCCATTTTTTTCGTTACTTTTTTCATTGGGAATCCCCTCCAAGCTGTTATATTTGCTATAGACTATTTTTTTAGTTCTGCCAAGCGGGTTTCGCCGGCCACGGCGGTTTGCCCAACCGCGACCAACACCCGATAATTGGCGGGCAAAAACACATCGACCCGCGAGCCAAACCTTATCATGCCGAAACGTTGCGCCGCCGGCCATTTACTGCCCGCCGCCGCGTTGCACAAAATACGCCGCGCCACCAACCCTGCTATCTGCACCAACCCGATGTTGGTGTTGTGGCTGGTTTTTAACCACAGCGATTGCCGTTCGTTTAAATCGCTGGCTTTATCAAATGATGCATTTAAAAACTGCCCCTTGTGGTAATGGTTCAACACCACCGTCGCGGCGCATGGCATGCGGTTAACATGGACATTAAACACATTCATAAAAATACTGACGCGGGTGTAGGATTTCGCACCGGCGATGGCGCGCAATTCGCGGGGCAGGGGTTTTATCGCCACGGTTTGCACCACGCCGTCGGCCGGGCTGATGATGCAATTTTTATCGGCTGGCGGCACGCGGTCGGGATCGCGAAAAAAATAAATACACCATAATGTCAGGGGGATGGTGATAATAAGCAACCACGGCGTTAAGAATGCCGAACCCAACGCCACCGCCGCAAACAAAATAATAAACGGCCAACCCGCCGGGTGGATGGGAACAATGATATCGGTGATGCCGCCAGATTTTTTTCGCATGATAATAACAACTTGATTGAGACAAATCGTTAGGTTTTTTTCAAAAAATAGTCAAGCATTTGTGGTGTTTTTTGTTAATTATCTTTTATCTGACAAAACAATCAGCGCGCTCATGCCCTTAGCCGCTCCCAGATTTTTTTATAGAGGCGATGGCGCGTAATTATTTAGTGTTTTTTCAAAATTGCTATAAAGAACCATCTTACAAGAAACTTTATTGCCGTTACTGCTATCAATATCAAGCTTTCCTATTGATGATACTCTCTCAAAAGAAAAATTGGTGCTAACCATTTCCATAAGTTTTGTCTTATACTCCGTATCTTCATTTCCTGCCAAATGATTACCCTTGCCTTCCCACACACAAATTTCATTTCTTGCGCTATTAAGAAAAAATATAAAATCAGGATAGACTCGTTCCTTTCGCCACCCTTGCAAATGATAATGCCCATCTTCAACGCAATTTCTAAACCACCAGTTAACTTGCTCATCTAACATAACGGCAACGGCTTCTTCAGCATCATTAAACCCATCATCAAAAATTGGATTGTCGAACAAACTATTTTGCACCGGCTTAGAATCATTTCTTAAAATTAACTTTCCATCTTTTTTAGATTTTATTGCATAGGGCATGCTCCAACCAAGCAAATCATCACTTCGCAAATGAAAAGTTATTTTTCCATTTTTTAGATTTTCTTTGAAATATATTTCTGCTTGTTCATCAGATTTTTTAATCAGTGATGTTCTAAATTGTTTGATGATATTAAAATATTGCGTGTCAATTTGTTCCCTTGTCCATTTTTTTAATAAGGCGATTTGTAAATTCTTGACCAATTCATAACCTACCCATGGATTCAAAATAATGTCATTGATGGCGCGCACCGCATCAGAAATTATAAAATCCTTTTTTAATTCTTCTGCTTTCAACCTGCCCTCTATCGTATCATTCTTAAGTAAATCATTACCAAAAGAAATCGTATAATTTTGAGCTTGCGAATTGTAAGGCGAAATAAAATTAGCAATTTCCTGCATGTCAATTTTTAGCCAATCGATATATGCTAAAATGTCAGATTCATATTGCAATGCACGCGGTTCTTTATCGCCCGTCCAAACAACATTTGGTAAAACAATTTTTGTATTTTTAAATTTATCGCGTCTTTTGATTGTAATATATTCCAGCAACGAATTATCATCATCATTCGCTACATTTATTTGATAGGCAACATCACCCAGCCCCTCATTTTCCAGCGATGATTTTATTTTTTTGATAAGGTCGTTGGTTTCTTTATGTAAGCAAAAAACATAACTTTGATTTAATTCTTCAACTTTTGATTTTGTCGCATGGGGTTGGCGCAACACCCGCCCCAATAATTGCGTAATGGCGGTCAGGCTTTTGCTCGATGATAAACTAACCAAAATATAGGCAAATGGGCAATCCCACCCTTCCTGCAATGCCGATTTTGTAATGATGGCACGCACCGCGCAATTCGCCGCCAACAGGTCGATGTTTTCCAATTCATTATTATTGGCAGATTTTATTTTAATTTCGTTCTCTTTTAATCCCAATTTCAATAGCTGTTCTTTCGCATCCTCGGCATGAATCACTTTGCCATCGCGTTGGTCTGCACCGGTGCGCTCGACCTGCACCAACATTATTGGTCGGATAATCCGACTGGTATCGGCAAAATGTTGTTTCGATTTTTCTGCCAAATCATTTAATTTATCAAGCGATTGCCGTAAAATATCTTGCCATTTCTCATCGTTGCTCACTTTAACATTGATAGGAATTTTAATCATGCCCTCGCGCAATAATTGGCTACCGGTGATTTTAACCAATTCATTTGGCGATTGCGTCGCGCCGTTTTCAAATTTATAATCTTGGGGCGTGGCGGATAATTCCAAAATAAATTTTGGGTTAAATGTTTCCAATGTTTTTGTCGCCTTGATAGATGTTGCCTTATGCTGTTCGTCCATCACGATAACCGGCCTTATCATGCGCAACATATTACCCAATGAATTTTTGATTATCGGTATAAAATTGCTACCATGAATATCTAAGTTTGGTATTTTTTCTAACAACGATTTGTTGGCCTGATAATCGCTTTCAAGCGGGAAGAATCCATGATAATCACCCCGCGCCTTGAAAACTTTTAAAGTTTCTTTCGTTTCGCGATTGCTTGATTGCAACATCATCACCATGATGCACAAATTTTCATCTACCATTTGTCTGGTTATTCTATCTTCCTTGGTTAAAATTCTAACCTTGCCACGGAACGCTGGGTTTAAAAATTTGCGATAGGGGTGTTCGTTATCTTTTAATGTTTTTAATGTTTGGCTGTAGATTGCTTCGTTCGGCACTATCCACAAAACAAAACCATTTTGTTGATTGATATAATGGTAAAAAATTTTAATCACCGACAGGGTCGCCAGCAATGTCTTGCCGCCACCGGTCGGCACTTTATAACAAACCGCGGGTATGGATAAACCAAACGCGTCCTTGCGCGCGGTGAATTTTTCATTGCAAACCTCTCTAAATGCTTTTTCGGTCCAATCATGGTCCAGCGTCGCCTTGACACCAGCCTTTGCCAATTTCTCCTGCTGTTCCAAATAATCAACGCGGGTAGTTGCCAATTTTTCCAAATAATGTTCAAACAAATTAAGGGCATTTGTTTGATATTCTTTTAATTCAAAATGTTCAAACATGGCGGTTACCCCAATTTAAACAATGCAAATGGTAATGGGGCGAATCTTATATTATGTTTTTTTAACATGTCGTTCGGCACAAAACATGCTGGGGCATAAATCATGATATTGGTTGATGGATGCTGTGCGCTTAATTCTTCCATGCGATTGGTGTTAAGGCAGGATTCATGCGACAACAAAAAATTTTTATTGGGTTTATAAAAACAAAAAACCAATTCGCCGTCTTTTTCACCGATAATAAATTCTTTTTCATTGCATTGTTTTTCGTCAAAGGCAGTCGCCGCAAACAAATTCCAAACCAGCCCGGCAAATTCTTTATATGACGGCAAATCTTTGCCGGCCAGCAAGCTATCAAAATCTATCGGATTGCTTAATTCGCAAAATGTAAATTCGCCGCCCAAGCCATTTTTTATTTCTTCATTTTTGGCGGTGGGCACGCCCTTTATCACGCGGCGCACCCGTTCGGCGGTTATGTTGTCGGCGTAATCTTCGCATTCGATTAAAATAAATTTGCGGTCGCCGCCATTTTCCTTATTCAATGCCAACACAGCATGGGCGGTGGTGCCCGACCCAGCAAAGGAGTCGAGGATGATGGAATTTTTATTGGTTGCAATTTGAATTATATTTTTTATCATCTGTGCGGGTTTAGGAAAGTCAAAGATTTTTTTATTAAAAATATCTTTTAATAAAAGTGTTCCCTTTTCATTATTAACTTCCTTATCACTCCAAATTGAACGAGCCATCTTACTTTTTTCTCTATACTTTTCTACAATTTGCCATTGACCTTCTTCTTTCATTTTTTTACCAACAATTTCTTTATTTATAAACCTACTAGATTTTTCTATTCCCCATCTCCAAACCGTTTTAATTCCCTGCGATTCTTTAGGAAAAATTTCAACCCATCCTTTTTTGGCCTCAAGGCTTATTTTGTATAAATTGTTTTTATCATGCGAATTAGGATTGATATAAAATGGATAATATAAATTCGGACGATTATTTATATTAAAAGCTATATTTCTATTCCTTAATTCTCTAGTTTCAAAATCTCCATCTTCATCTTTAAAAGGAAAAGTTTTATCAGGTTCGGGTAAATTATTTAATATAGCATTTTGTGTTTTTTTATAAACAAGAACATAATCGTGCATTTTTGCTATACCGCCATAATCTCTGCCTCTAGGATTGCTAGCAATGGCAATCAACTCTACAAAATTCCCCTCACCAAAAATTTCATCCATCATCATGCGTAAATGATGCACTTCGTTATCGTCGATGGAAATAAATATTGCGCCATCATCGGCCAATAATTGGTGAAGCAGGGTAAGGCGCGGCCACATCATGCAACACCATTTTTCGTGCCGTTCCATGTCTTCGTTATTAACCGGGTTATTGCTTAGCCAATCTTTCAGATATGGCATGTTCACATTATCGTTGTAACTCCAGCCCTCGTTCCCCGTGTTATAGGGCGGGTCGATGTAAATGCAATTCACGCGGCCTTCATACCTTGGCAACAACGCCTTTAGCGCGCGTAAATTATCGCCGTGAATTATTAAATTGTCGTCAAGCCGTGGTTGCCCACCCTTTGTGATGACAGATTTTTTTGCATCAGGTTTCAATTCCGAATAAGGAACAGACAAATGATGGTTATAAACAAACTCTTTGCCCCTAAAATGCAACTGAGTCATGGATAACAACTCCCTCCTTAATTATTATCTGCAATACGCCTTAGGTTGATTTATTACTTTTTGCAACGTCTTTCCCTTATCTTTTTAGCAATCACCGCCGAATGTTTTTGCTTTGCCGGGCTTGATTTGCTAAAAAAAAACCGGGGCAATGCCGTGCGCAATAGCGATTGTGCGCTATCATATATAATAGCAGGAGAATGCAATGAGCAATGCCACCAACAAGCCAAATATCGTTTTTATTTTGGTTGACCAATTAACCGCCATGGCCTTGCGTGCTTATAATAAGGACGCGGTTACCATCGCCCCAACCTTGGATAAGATGTTGGCCGGCGGTATAGTTTTTCAAAATGCCTATTGCTCGTCGCCACTGTGCACGCCATCGCGTTACGGCGTGATGACCGGCCAATATGTTAAAAACCACCATGGTTATGATAATTCGGCCTTGATTCATTCCTTGAAGCCAACCTTTGCTCATTATGCACGCCTCGCCGGTTATGAAACAATTTTGGCGGGCAAGATGCATTTTGTCGGCCCCGACCAATTGCACGGTTTCGAGCGTCGCCTGACCACCGATTGTTACCCGGCCGATTTCGGTTGGGTGCCCGATTGGCAACACCCGCGCGAACGTATCGACCTGTGGTATCACAATATGTCGTCGGTGAAACAATCGGGCGTCGCCGCCATTACCAACCAACTTGAATATGATGACGAGGTTTTGGCCAACACCAAACGCACGTTGTATCAATTGGCGCGGCGCGATGAAAAAACCGCCCGGCCGTTTTTGCTGACCATCGGGTTTATTCACCCCCATGACCCCTATGTCGCGCGGCAACAATATTGGGACCAATATAACGACGTGAAGATTCCCCTGCCCACCAGCAAGCGACCCAAAACGTTGGACAACGACCCCCATTCCTTGCGGTTGGAACGGGCGATTGACCTTGACCGCGTTGACATTACCGACGATGATATTATTCGGTCGCGTCGCGCCTACTTCGCCAATGTCACGATGATAGATGATTACGTGGCGCAGATTATGGCGGTGTTGGAAGAAAATGGCCAGTTGGATAACACGATGATTGTTTTTTCGTCCGACCATGGTGATTTTTTGGGCGAGCGCGGCCTGTGGTATAAAATGAGCTTCCTTGATTACCCGTCGAAAGTGCCGTTGGTTTTTTATCAACCGACAAAATTTGGCCATCGGGTGGTGGAACAGCCGGTGTCGTTGATTGATTTACTGCCGACCTTTAACGATATTACCGGTTACAGGGGCGACCTGGCCGATGTGGTCGACGGGGTTAGCCTGGCCGCGATGCTGACCGATAAGAGAGACAATAAAATCGCCCGCGATTATGTCATCACCGAATATTGCGCCGAGGGGGCGATAGAACCGATGGTGATGGTGCGCGGCCGGCATTTGAAATATATCTATGCCCCCAGCGACCCCGAGTTATTATATTTATGCAGTGATAAGGACGGCGGCGAGGAGGCCATCGCCCTAACCGATAAAAAATATGAAAAGGAATTAACCACCATGCGCGCCCTGGCCCAAAAACATTGGGATGACGCCGGCGGGGTCGAGGCGGTGCGGCAAAAGATATTGGCCAATCAACATGCGCGGCGGATTATTCACGCGTCGTTGCGGTTGGGCGATTATTACGCGTGGGATTTCCAACCGCACCGCGACGCCACCGTGGAATACACGCGGTCGCACCTTGACCTGACCAGTTTTGACACCCTGTCGCGCTTTCCCCGCCCGCCAAAATTTCCATAACGATTTTTTTATCAAATAAAATATGTTTGACAACAATATCCTTTTTAACTAAAATTTGGTTATGAAAAATATTTTACACAATAGGTTTGTAGCAATCTTTATTGGGTTGCTGGTGGCCTTTGTCGTTATGACATTGTTTGAATTTGTCAATTACGTGCTTTATCCTTTTCCCCAAGACATGGATAAAATGGACATGGTGGCGTTAAAATCCTTTACCGATGGGTTGCCACTGACGGCGTTCCTGATGGTGCTGGCGGGTTGGTTTTTTGGTGGCATGGCGGGTGGTTACGTGGCTTGCAAATTATCCGGGCGGGGGCAGTCATTGTCTATTGCGATAGGGTTTTTATTATTTATCTTTGGCTTGATAAATTGTTTTGTGTTGTTGCCCGGCATTCACCCAACATGGTTTTTGTGGGTGGGGTTGCCATTATTGTTGGTGTCGCCCTGTGCGGGTCATGCCTTAAGCAAAAAACATTAAAAGCTATTTTATTGCTTGACAAGATAGTATTTTTGTCATAGGGGAATATAGTTATATCTTGGGTAAAAACTCGATAGGCAGATAATGTGTGCTCGCCCAGATATACAAACTCACAAGTGCAGATAAGTTTAACCGGTTAACGCTGGCGGAGCTTGGGTGCACTATCATTATCTGTTAAAAATTAATTTTACTTAGGGAGAAAAAAATGACCAAAGCAAAATTTGAAAGAAATAAGCCGCATTGTAATATCGGCACCATCGGACACGTGGACCACGGCAAGACAACCTTGACCGCGGCCATCACCAAGGTTCTTGCGGATATGGGTCAAGCCGAATTTAAAGGCTACGCCGATATCGACAAAGCACCAGAAGAAAAAGAACGTGGTATTACCATTAACACGGCCCACGTTGAATACGAAACCAGCAAACGCCATTACGCGCACGTTGATTGCCCGGGCCACGCCGATTATGTGAAAAACATGATCACTGGTGCCGCGCAAATGGACGGTGCGATTTTGGTGGTCAGCGCGGCCGACGGCCCGATGCCACAAACCCGCGAACATATCTTGCTTGCCCGCCAAGTCGGCGTGCCGGCGTTGGTGGTGTTCATGAACAAAATCGACCAAGTCGATGACGCCGAATTGGCCGAATTGGTTGAGGTCGAAATTCGTGATTTGCTCACCAAATATAACTTTCCTGGCGATAAAACGCCAATTATTAAGGGTTCGGCTTTGGCCGCGCTCGAAGGTCGCGATGACGAAATTGGCAAAAACGCCATTTTGAAATTGATGGACGCGGTTGATGAATTCATTCCGCAACCAGCTCGCCCGATTGATAAACCATTCTTGATGCCGATTGAAGACGTGTTTTCTATCGAAGGTCGCGGCACCGTCGTGACCGGCCGTGTTGAACGTGGCCAAGTCAAGGTGGGCGAGGAAGTCGAAATTGTCGGCTTGCGCGACACCAGCAAAACCGTGGTTACCGGCGTTGAAATGTTCCGCAAACTGCTTGACAGCGGTCAAGCGGGCGACAACATTGGCGCGTTGTTGCGCGGCGTTGACCGGACCGGCGTTGAACGCGGTCAGGTTTTGGCCGCCACGGGTTCGATTAAACCGCACAACAAGTTTGAATGTGAAGTTTACATTCTGACCAAGGATGAAGGCGGTCGTCACACCCCATTTATGAACAATTATCGTCCACAATTTTATTTCCGCACAACCGATGTGACCGGCACGGTCGAATTGGCCAAGGGCACGGAAATGGTTATGCCTGGCGATAACACAAAAATGACGGTCGAATTGATTGCGCCAATCGCGATGGATGAAGGTTTACGCTTCGCCATTCGTGAAGGTGGCCGCACCGTTGGTTCGGGCGTGGTTAGCAAGGTTCTTGCCTAACGCCAAAGAAATTGTTTTAATTTCACAGACTGCCCTCAAGCAGCGTAAGCGATAGGGCAGATAAATTGCCCTCAAGCAGCGTCAGCGATAGGGCAAAAAAAATTAAGCCACCTTGTTTTTTTAACAAGGTGGCTTTTTTTTTGGGGGCAGTTCTGCTACAGCAACAGCGTGTTTGGTGATAGTTGCTTTGCGATTATCAACCGACATGGTGTAACCTTAAGGAAAGCGAGGACGCCTTGGGTTTTGTTGCACGAATTTATTTCGGGGCAACATGTTGAAATAGCGTTTGGTAATCATCGCCGGAGGCGGTTATTACCCGACAAATTGTAGGGGTGTAGCTCAATTGGTAGAGCGTCGGTCTCCAAAACCGAAGGTTCCGGGTTCGATTCCCTGCGCCCCTGCCACAACATATGTGCGCAATGCGCGCACAAACTGCCGTAGTTGAGAAGAGGGCGGTTGGGGTTACCTCGGTTTGCGGTCGTAGGTTCTGACGCTGTGAGTTATTATCGGTGTTTGCGCATTACCACCATTGTTGCTTTGGCTACCCTGGCTAGGCGTGCCTTGACTTCTTGCACCACTGTTGCCACTGTTGTTATTGCCACTATTATTATTTTGATTATTGGTCATGTATGATGCTCCATAGGGTTATTATAAGTTGCAATATAGCAAATTTTATTATTAAATCAAATAAGTAATTTGCTGTTTTTGATTTTTTAGATAATAATTTTTCTAATTCATCTCTAAAAGAAATATATGTTGTGAATAATAAATTTACATATTCAAGATGATTAATTTCTGTAACGCTGGAGATATTAGCAACATTTGGGTATCCTTTTTCAATTTTTGAGTTTTTGATATTATCAATAGAAAGAAAGAATAGTTTTCCACCTAAATAAATAAGCGAAGATAGGCAAAAGAAATATAGAACACTAAAACAAGTTATATTGTTCAAATAAAATAAAAATAATTTAGCAATGGATTCAAGTTTCAAGAATGATATTGCACCCAAGGTAAAAACAAATGCCCAATATGATTTGGTTGTTTCGGTAGCTATCCTGCTTTTTAATTCATTGATGTCATCTTTAAGAACTTCTAAAGCATGACTCTTTATTGTGATAAGGGTATTAATATTTTTTTTATTTACTGGCATAAGAACATATTCTGAATAGTATTGATTTTAGCGCGCCAAAAGCGTCACATCGTCGGCGGTGATGGTGGCGGCGGTGGACATGATGACGGCGCGGTGCATGGCGT